>JBGTRP010000031.1:0-19085 GCA_041940685.1 Acanthopleuribacteraceae bacterium | reverse complement strand
CCCAAGGGTTCTTTCGAGAATAAGGCCTTGGCAGGTATGGCGCCCGCAACGGAGATTTCCTTTTTTCCGCTTCCGGTTCATAAAGGTTTCGTGCTTCGAGTCTTCCCGCACTCTTGGGTCAAGTTTTCGAATGCCAAACCGGCGGTTTCCGGAGACTAGAGTCCAGGTAAAAAGGGGAAAAGCTCTCCTGCTGGAATTCTGTCTCCCAAGATGCCGGCAAGCTCCTATCGTTCGATCTCGAATGGCTGGGAGGCAGTCCATTAGAGGCAGGATGCCGGGTTCAAGTAGAGGCGCCTCTTCCTGCTTGTATTTGGACTCTCATTATTTGCAGTCCCGGCCACGCATGTTTGGGCGCCCGAATGGGCAGAATGGCGATTTGCGGAAGGGATTTGGAGACCGGCGGCAGCCGGCGGAAGCCAACCTGAGAGATGGAAGGGTGAAAGGGGTCATTGGGGGTAATTCCATAATCCTTTTTGGCTCGGTTCGATAAAGCCGCAAGGCATAGATTTTGTCGATTTTTTCCTTGTAATTTCCGTTGATCCGTAATATTTTGGGAAAAAATTATGGACGCGAGAGTGCATCTGACAATTCGTTCCCATAGCCACGCCCGAGTCACAGGTCCACCCCCACCTCATTTTTAACCGCGAGCCGATTAATTCCGGCAGACCACCGCATCCCCTACTCACGCCGAAGTATCTCCGAACAGCTTTTGGAAAATATTCTAAATATTAAACGAATTTGCTATATTTTTTTTATTTGTGATATTGCCACCTAGCAGTGGTTTTTTGTTGTAGGATAAAAATGCCACAACTTCTCCAAATGGCATTCTTTGTTCTTGCCGCTTTATGCAAAGCTTTGTGTGCCAAGGCTTTCATTTGAAAATGCATATATCTGTTTTTTTCAGTAATATTTTGATTTGACAACTTTGGCTGTTACCATATATCCTATTCATATCTAGCTCCTTATGTGCTAAGTATTCCAAATTTTTTCTGGAGGATCTTTCATGAAAGCTCAAGACATCATTTCTCAAATGCCCCCTCAGGTTCGCGCTCAGGCGGAAGCCAAAGCGGCCGAAGAAGGTCTGACCCTGGAAGCCTTTGTTGAGAAGCAAGTTTCTCTTCAGTTGAATGACGAGCAGTTGGACGCGGTTTCCGGCGGCGCCTCTGACATCGACTGGGGCGTTGTTGCCCGTGTCGACCACAATCCAATCCGCAACGACACGAACGTCGGTGGCGGAGTTGTCTTCCGTTTCTAAGTTGTGTCGTTTCCTTTTTGGGAGACAAGCAACAAGAGTGGTTCGAGAGTTTTTTCCCGGACCCACACATCCTGGAAGCGCTCGACTAGCGCTTTCTTCGAGTAAAAAGAGGAAGGCTGGATCCATCCAGCTTTCCTTTTTTTTCACGACCACCCCGTTTCATTCCCCCGGCATCCCCGCCACAGCTGTTCCCTTTTCCAAGTTGGCGCCTTTTTTTCGGCAGGAAAGGACGATTTCGTTGCAAAGGCCGGCTTCCCATATGCGATCGATTCCATTAAGCTTGCGGTGCAAGGAGTGCATCGGTGAAGCTTGAAACCCTACTGGCGCCAGTATCGAAAGCAGCCTTTCTCGGCGAATATTGGGAAAAACAACCGCTGCATGTCTCACGTGATGACGCGGATTATTTTGCCGATCTGCTCAGTCTTGCGCGGCTCGACGAGTTACTGGGCTACGCGGCCGCGGCTAAGACGGTAAAGCTAACCAGCCGTAAGGATGGTAAAAACGCGGACACCGCCCATTTGAAGGGCGCGGCCAATCGGTTGGCCAAGATCTATGACCGTTTCTATCAGGGCGCCACTATCATCCTGGACGGCGTTCACGAGCTTTGGGAACCGGTAGCCCGCCTTTCGGACCAATTGGTCCGCGACTTGGAAATGGACACGCTGGTCAATCTGTACGTCACGCCCCGCGGCGCTGAGGGTTTTGATTTTCATTGGGATGATCACGATGTGATGGTGCTGCAACTCGCGGGCAATAAGCGCTGGTTCCTCAACGATTCGGGCCCCAGGCTTCCAAGAGCAACCGAAGAGCCCGAACTGGTGAGTCAAGTTGGCCTGGATCCCTCGACTCCGTCTCGCGAGCTCGAACTTCAACCCGGAGACCTGCTTTATCTTCCACGAGGAACCTGGCACAGGGCGCGCGCCTTGGAGAGCGCGTCCATGCACCTGACCCTGGGGTTTGTCAGCCGCACATGGGAGCATCTTCTCTGCGGCGCGGTTGCCGGTCTTGCCGAAAGGAATCGGCCCTTGCGCAAAACCCTGCCAATTGGATGGCATCGCGATCCAGATCTGATCGAGGCGACGATCGAACCCTGCCGTTCCGCGCTCGCGGATTTGCTGGAGCCCTCCCATTTGGAGGATGCCCTCCAGTTGATGGGTAAAGGTTTTATTGAATCGCTGCCAGTCCTACCCGATGGCCACTTCCCACGCCTGGACCGCATAGACGAGATCGGACCGGAAACCGTTTTGAACAAACGCGCGGGCTCGATCCTCCTCATCCGCCAGGAGGCCGAGCAGGTGCAATTATTTTTTCCGGGCTTTTCCCAAACCGGCCCCGATAAATTGGGGTGGGCCTTCGAGTTCATGAAGTCCGCAACCAATTTTGCCGTGCGCGATATTCCCGGTTGGTTCTCCTTAAAAGAGAAGATCCTTTTGGTCAAGCATTTGGTCAGAAAGGGATTTCTCACGATTGTGGAGCCTGCCGCAATGGAGGAGGATGCCGCGGCCAGCATCTGAATTTTCAGTTTCCTTCGGGAGGGGTTCCGGTTTTAGAATGGAGACCGCTGGCTGGAATCGACTCCTCCCCCGAGTTTTTAGCAAAATGATTTGGATTTGTTTCACGGGCATACCCGAATGTCAAGGAGGGCGTTATGGACCAAAAAAAAGAGAGTGAACTTCATTTTGAACATTCGGAAGTGCTTTTAATCGTTCCGCCGTTCGCGGATTTGGTTCAGCCAAGCTTGGCCTGCCATATTTTGCAGGCCATCGCTCGCGAAAGAGGTTTCGGCGTTCAGGTACTCTACGGCAATATCATTTTTGCTTCCATCATGGGCGAATCCGCCTACCGTCAAGGGGTGACCAAGGCAATGCCCAGCCTGATCCTGGAGCGTTTCTTCGGCACCTTTGCCTACGACATGCCTGTTTTAGGCGAGGAGGAAAGAGAGAAAATCGAGCCGGAGATCCTGCGCGACATGGACCGCCACATTCCGCCTCTCCTGGAGAGAATCGGGGAAATCGTGGCGCGGATCAAACCCAAAGTTGTCGGCTGCACCTCCTCCTACGAACAGATCTCCACCAGCGTGGCCATTCTCAACCAATGCAAAAAAGTGCTGCCGGAAGTCACCACCATCATGGGCGGCGCCAATTGCGAGGATGAAATGGCCGACGGCATCTTTTCGCTGGGCGGTCAGGTAGATCATGTGTTTTCCGGCGAAAGCGAGGAAACTTTTCCCGAGTTCCTGGAACAGTTTCTCCGCAAGGGCGACACGCCGGACAAGATCTATTACGGCAAACCCTGCAATACCCTGGATCTGTTGCCCCGTCCGGCCTACCATGAATTTTTCACCCAATACGATCACTTTTTGCCGGAAAGCCCTCTAAAGTCGCACGGCATGTTGGGCGTACCCTATGAAACCAGCCGCGGTTGCTGGTGGGGCCAAAAGCACCATTGCACCTTTTGCGGCCTGAACGGCGGCGGGATGGCCTTCCGCAAAAAATCCGCGGAACGGGCGCTCGACGATTTTATCCATCTCGTTGAAACCTATCCCGTTAAAAGGATTAACGTGGTGGACAACATCATGCCTTTCGATTACTTCCAAACCCTGCTTCCCAAGATGGCCGAGGCGCTACCCGAGGATTTGGAAATTTTTTACGAGCAAAAATCGAATCTCACGCTTAGGAAGGTGGTCGGCCTGAGAAACGCCCGCATTTCTCGCATACAGCCAGGCATCGAAACACTCAGCTCTCCTATATTGGAAATCATGGACAAGGGCGTCAAGGGTTATCAGAACCTGGCCCTCATGCGCTACGCACGCGCCGTGGGGATGGGCGTGAGTTGGAATCTCCTGTGCGCCTTCCCCGGTGACCGCAAGGAATACTATGAAGAGCTGCTGGAGCTCATTCCGCTGATCACGCACCTGCAACCACCGGACGGGCCCGGCCCCCTGCGCATCGACCGCTTCAGCCCCTACTTTATTCAGCCAGAAAAGTACGGCATTACCAATGTCCGGCCCATGGGTCCCTATTTCAGAGCCTTTCCCGAACACGCGGATATCTTCAAGTTGGCCTACCACTTCGACGGCGATTACGATTCGGGTCTCAAGGGTGAGCAGGATTTGGTCAAGAGACTGACGCTCACGGTCCAGGCATGGCAAAACCGCTGGGAGAGCAAGGATGAAGATCGGCCCCGTCTGAAGGTGATCCGGCTTTTTGGCAACCAATACGTGTTGCGGGATACCCGCGGCCTAGAGGGCTGCGAGGAATATCAATTTCTCACCCCAGATCAGGTACGCCAAATCCTCGTCGGCGGCGCCCCGCGCGACCGCAACCGGCTCGAATGGGCGATTCGTAAGAAATTGGTCGTGGAATGGGATGGCCGTTTGGTTCCCCTGCCGATTGCGCCCATCGACATGTTGATGGATATCGAGGAAAATACACAGGGTTACAAAGAAATGCAGGAACGGCTGGTGGTTTAGGCGCTCCCATTTCGAATCTAGGCTCCATAAACCCGAAAAACCAAAAAAAGCAGAGGAAGCAGCGGCATGGCGGCAGTAGACATCATTGAGGCGCCCACCCAACGGGAATTTGAGGACCATATGCGTCCACTGGGCAAGCCCCTGGTCGTCACGGGTTGGATGAAGGACTGGGAAGCCTCCCAAAAGTGGACCTTTCCTTTTTTCAAGGAAACCTACGGCGAGGATACAATCGTCGCCAGCACCTCTTTAAAGCGCATGAACTACGCGATTCAGCTGCCGTTGGGCGACTATGTCGACTACATCCTCGACGTCGAGGGCAATACACTTGGCAAGATCGAGGAAACATTCGAAGTCACCCGCCCTTTTTATTGCTATTCCTACAAACCGTTTCAAGATCATCCCGAGCTTTTACAGGACTTTCGTTTCCCCGAATTCATCGGCGACTGGTTTCGCCACTTTCCCAAAACCTTCAGACGTCTACAGTTTCCCCAAAAGCAAGGATGGATTCATCTGGGCGTCACGGGCGTGGTCAGTGAGCTGCACACGGACGCCCATTGCATCATTACCTGCCTCGCCCAATTTGAGGGCGTCAAGCGGTTCACCCTTTTTTCCCCGGAGGACAGCCCCTTCCTGTACAAGGGCAGAGTGAACCCCACCAAACCCGATCTCGAAAAATTTCCGCTTTTCAAAAACGCCAAACCCATCGAGGTGCTGCTCGAGGCGGGGTCCATGATTTTTCTGCCGCCCAATTGGTGGCACCATGTGGTGGCGCTGGAGAGCTCGATCACCATGGTCTGGCCTTTTGTCAACCACCTCAATTTGGGCGATTACATCGTGGAGGCGTACAAGGGCAAATACCCGCGCGCCTTGGCCGCGATTCCAGGGGAGCTACCTCCGACCGAGGCCACGAAAGTCGCGGAGAAATAATGCGGACCTTTTAAACGGCGCCGCTCGAAGCCCCGGTCGAGAGACCTCAAAAGAAGTTGGAGAATCCATGAAGCCACCGATCGCCGTTGATGAATCCTATCTGGTCACCATCCAGGATTTCGAAAAGTACATGCGTCCCATTGGAAAGCCTCTGGTCGTCAAGGGCTGGATGGAGAATTGGAAAGCCATGTCCGCCTGGACCTTCGAATTTTTTCGGGAAACCTACGGCAGGGACGGCATCCACGTGGGGCCTTCCATCAAGGATCACCGCATCGGTTTCCAGGTGCTGCTGAAAGACTATATCGACTATATTCTCCAACCGGAGAATTCCCCGCTCAAGAAGCTGGTGGAGACCTTCGATCTGCCTCGGCCCCTATATCCCTACGGCTACAAACCCTTCGCGCAACATCCTGAGCTCTTTGAATACTTTCAATTGCCCCCTTTCGTGGAAGATTGGTTTCCGCACTTTGGCAAGGACTTCAAGCGCACCCACTTTCCCTTCCAGCAAGGCTGGTTGCTGCTGGGTCCCAAGGGCACCATCTCCGAGTTGCATGGCGACGCCAACAGCACCATCACCTGGCTGGCCCAGGTTCGTGGCAAGAAACGCTGCGTTCTTTTCTCACCCGATGAGGAAAACCTCTATAACGGCGATGTGGACCCACTGAGCCCGGACCTGGAGCGTTTCCCCGATTTCGCGAACGCCCAACCCTACGAGTGCATTCTGGAGCCCGGTTCAATGCTGTTTCTGCCGCCCAACTGGTGGCATCATGTCATCGCCTTGGAAAGTTCTATCACCCTGTCCTACAACATGGTCAGCCGCATCAATTTCGGCGATTACATGCTCAAGGTGTTCGGTGACCGGGTGCCGGATATGCTGGCGCTCTTGCCCGGCGAGATCGACGATTAACACATGGAGAGACGCCGCCTTGCAACTGGATGACTTGCTCCACCCTATGACCCAGTCCGAATTTTTTCGGGATTACTGGGAAAAGCAACCCTTACATCTTCAGCGCAACGATGCCGCGTACTTTTCTTCCTTCTTTTCCGTTCGCGAAATGGACAAGTTTCTGGGATACCTGTCGGAGTCCGCCCGCGTCAAGCTCGTTCGGAGCGGCGCGGACAAAGAAGAGCGCCCTGACGGGTATTTCAAGGCCGGCCTGAACCATTTAAGCGAAATCTATCACGCCTTCAACAACGGACACACCATCGTGGTGGATTCCCTGCATGCCATTCGGGAGCCGGTTACCCGCTTGTGCGCAAACATCACCCGAGCGACCGGAATCCCCACCCAAGTCAATATGTACATCACGCCGCCCGGGGCCACGGGCTTCAATTGCCATTGGGACGATCACGATGTAATGGTGCTCCAAATCGAGGGTGAAAAAACCTGGAGCCTGTTCGATAGCGGCCCGGATCTGCCGCGGCCGCATGTTCTGAAGGCAGAACAGGAAAACCCCGACCCCGGCGAACCCAGCCGGCGGATCGTCATGCGGCCCGGGGACGTGCTCTATCTTCCGCGCGGTCAATTTCACCAGGCCACGGCCCAGGAAGACGTCTCCATCCATCTCACCATGGGTTTCCTGGTCCACACCTGGGAACACTTGGTGATCGCGGCTATTCAGTCGCTCGCCAAAAAGCGGGTGGACCTGCGGAAATGCCTGGAGCCCGGTTGGTTTTCCAACCCTGCCTCCGTTTTGGAACGGGCCAAAAAATTCTCGGGCCTGGTAGATCAGATATTGGCTCCGGAGAACCTAAAAGAAGCCATGGCGCTTCTCAGCGATACCCTCGTGAAGACGATGTGGCCCCTGCCCGAGGATCATTTCTCGCTGACCCGCGTGATTCCGAACATCGGCCTCGACACGCGACTCGAGCGCCGTCAGGGTCCCGTCACCGCACTTCTGAGTCACGAGGGCAAGCTGCTGCTGCGTTTCCCCGGCGGTTTCCACACCGAGCCGGAGTCTCATCGCGGGGCATTGGAGTTCCTGCGCCAATGCGGCAGCTTCACACCCCGGGAGATTCCCGCTATGGCAGATGACAAGTCCAAATTAGAGCTCGCCAAAACCCTGCTGAGCAAGGGCTTTTTGACCACCAGCGATTCCTGAGAATCTGATCTATCGTATCGGCAATTAGGAATGGGCTGTTGTTCGATACATGCGCCAGGTGGTCTCGAGGATGGTTCGGAGGTCGGAGTGGCGCGGCCGCCAGCCCAGGAGGTCGCGAGCCTTGGCGGCGGAGGCGGTAAGCACGGCCGGGTCGCCGGGCCGCCGGGCGGCGAAGGCGTGGGAAATTGATTTTCCCAGGATTCGTTCCGCGGCATGGAACACCTCAAGCACCGAGTAACCGGTTTCCGAGCCCAGGTTGAGAATGAAACTCTCGCCGGTTTCTTGCAGCCGTTCCATGGCGCGGGTGTGGGCCGCGGCCAGGTCGGAGACATGGACGTAATCCCGGATGCAGGTGCCATCGCGGGTATCATAATCCTTGCCAAAAATTTCCAGCCTCTGGCGTTTCCCCGCGGCAACCTCCATGGTGACGGGTATCAGGTTCTTGGGCTCGCGCTCCAGGCCCTTGACGCGGCCTTCGGGATCGTATCCCGCGGCGTTGAAATAGCGCAACGAAGCAAAATCCGCCTGGCCCAGTTTGTTCAGCCAGGAGAGGTATTGCTCCACCTGTAGTTTGGTAAAGCCGTAGAAGTTTGTCGGTTCGGTGGGATGCTCTTCGTCCATGGGTACGTAGCGGGGG
Organism: Acanthopleuribacteraceae bacterium; assembly: GCA_041940685.1. Classification (GTDB taxonomy): domain Bacteria; phylum Acidobacteriota; class Holophagae; order Acanthopleuribacterales; family Acanthopleuribacteraceae; genus JBGTRP01. The sequence continues at coordinate 10,692 of JBGTRP010000031.1, read as the reverse complement.
TCGCCGTAAACCGCCGCGGAGGAGGAAAACAAGACACGGCGCACGCCATGTGCGGTGAGTTGGTTGATCAGGGCAATGGCGCCTCGCAGATTGTGATGCGCATAGCGTTGCGGTTCGCGCATGGAATCGCCCGCTGCCTTGAGCGCGGCCAGGTGGATGGCGGCGTCGAAGTCCGCGGTTTGTAACAGGCGCTCCAGGGTTTTTTCCTCCAAGATGTCGCCGATCACTACCCGTGTATCCGCGAACAGATTGGCTTCATCGCCCGTGCTGAGATCGTCGAACACCGTCACCTGATGACCGTTTTTCAACAAATCCAAGACCACGTGGCTGCCAATATAACCGGCGCCGCCCAAGACCAACACGCGCATGCCCATTCCCGATGCTCCTATTCTATTGAAAGCCGACGCCGGGCAACTGCCACGGAGCGGCTCAAGTCACAAACGTGCTCAACGCCCTTTTGCCGATGGGGAACACGTGAAACCCCAACTCGAAGAGAGCTTGGTGATCCAGAATATTGCGGCCGTCGAAAATAAAGGCCGGCTTGACCATGGCCTCGTAAATGCGCCGGTAGTCCAGGCCGCGATAAAGATCCCACTCGGTAATCACGGCCAGGGCATGGGCGCCGCGTACCGCTTCATAGGGGTCTTCCACGAATGTCACTCGGCCCTCGCAATCGGCCAAATCCTTCTTTGCATTGCCCAAGGCCTTGGGATCGGTAATCACCAATTCCGCTTTTTCTTCCAGTAGGCGCCGCGCGATATAGATGCCGGGCGATTCCCGAGTGTCCCCGGTATTGGCCTTAAAGGCCGCGCCGAACAACACGATTTTCTTTCCGGACACCGTATTGAAGAGCTCTTTGATGATGCGGTCCACAAAGCGGTTCATTTGGTAATCGTTGAAGCGCACCACCCAATTCCAGTACTCGGCCACCTCCTCCAATCCATAGTGGCGGCAGAGATATACCAAATTGAGAATGTCCTTTTTAAAACAGCTTCCGCCGAAGCCAACCGAGGCTTGCAGAAAGCGTGAGCCGATACGGCCATCCAATCCTACCGCACGGCTGACTTCCGTTATATCGGCCTCAATCTTTTCGCAGATCGCGGAGATCGCGTTAATGGAGGAAACGCGTTGGGCCAGGAAGGCGTTGGAGGCAAGCTTGGAGAGTTCGGCGCTCCACACGTTGGAGCAGATGATCTTGTCGCGGGGGACCCAGTGGGCAAAAATATCGCAGAGCCTTTGCATGGCGTCCCGGCCGGATGGGGACTCGTGGTGACCCCCGATCAGGACCCGTTCCGGCTCATTGAGATCTCGTATGGCGGTGCCCTCCGCCAGGAATTCGGGACAGGAGAGCACGTCGAAGGGCGCCTGGGATTGATCCTCGTTGAGAATGCGGGCCATGGCCTCGGCCGTTCGCACGGGCACGGTCGACTTTTCCACCACGATGATGGGACCCTTCGCATGGGTCTTGATTTGACGCGCGGTTTTTTCCCAGTATTGAAGATCGGCCGCATAGCCCGCGCCGATGCCGTAGGTTTTTGTAGGCGTGTTCACCGACACAAAAACCATATCGGCCTCGCGGATGGCGCCGTCCACGTCCGCGGTAAAGAAAAGGTTTCGGCCCCGCACTCGGCGAATCAACTCGTCCAGGCCGGGCTCGTAGATCGGCAGACGGTCCGAGTTCCAGCGGTCAATTTTTTCCTCATTGATGTCGGTAACGGTCACCTTGAGATGCGGGCAGTGATCGGCGATGACCGCCATGGTGGGTCCGCCCACGTACCCGGCTCCAATTCCCAAAATATTCAACATTCCAGGCCAATCCTCAATCACAAACGCTGAGTAGGTTGGCGTTACCCGCCTCAGGCTAACGGCGCCAAGCATAACATGAAAGCCAAAACCACGCTCACCCCCTTTGGGGCCAGGCCATCAAAACGCAAAAAAACACCCTTTGGCGCCATTTGGGGCCAGGCCATCAAAGCGCGTACCGCGTCATGGGCATGATGGAGATCCGGGAACGAACCGAAGTCGGAGGAGTATGCAACAACTCTGTTAGTCCTTAAAAAATCGGTGAAACTATTCTAAGATGAGAACCTGTCGACCTGCCTAGGACCCACACGGAGTTAGGGCGTCCCGCATATGTCCATCGCGGGGATTTCGCGAGCAGGGTCCAGGAAGGATTACCGGCAGGTCCGTTCCACATCGATCACCAAGTTCATAGAAGATCACCGATTGGCGTCCGGCGTTCCGGACCCGTTCATGGGGAGGCCGCTCTTTTGGAAGGGCAAGTTTTTAATCGCAAGCAGACCAGGGAAGTATTTGTAGGCAGCATGGGCGTGGGCGGCGACCATCCTGTGCGGGTTCAATCCATGATTGTGGAAGATACCCGGGACGAGGCTGGTTGCGTGGCCGCAATTCTCAAGCTTTACAAGGCCGGTTGCGAGATCATCCGCGTGACCACCCCTAACCTGAAGGATGCCTACCATCTGGGGGAAATTCGCGGCAAGCTCAAGAACATGGGCCATGGCCATATCGCGCTGGTAGCCGATATTCATCACAACGGTTATAAAATAGCGCAAACCGTTGCCGCCTACGTGGATAAGATCCGCATCAATCCGGGTTTGTTCGTTTTCAAGCGGCGCAATCCGGAACAGGAGTACACGGAAGCGGAAATCGCCGAGGAGCGCGAGAAGATTCACGAACAAATGATTCCTGTCATTCAGGCATGCAAGCGTGAGGGCACGGCCATGCGCATCGGCGTCAACCACGGCTCCCTTTCCGAGCGTATGTTGTTCCTACACGGCGATACGCCGGAAGGAATGGTAGCGTCCGCCCTGGAATTCGTAGAAATTTGCGAGAACGAAGGCTTCCACGAACTCATCATCTCGCTGAAGGCATCGCGCGTACCCGTAATGGTTGCGGCCAATCGGCTGATGGCGCAACGGCAGGACCGGCGCGCCATGGCCTATCCGCTGCATCTTGGGGTTACCGAGGCCGGCGATGGCATGTACGCCCGCATTAAATCGACCGCGGGTATCGGGACCCTTTTGGCGGAAGGAATCGGCGATACGATTCGCGTTTCCCTTGCGGAGGACCCCATCAAAGAAATTCCCGTTTGCTACGATATCCTTCAGGCCCTGGGTCTGCGCAAGAGCAAGGTGGAATTTATTGCATGCCCTTCCTGCGGCCGCACCAAGTTCAGTCTGACCGAGGTCGTGCCCAGGGTGCGCCAGGCCACCGAACATTTGGTGGGTCTAGATATCGCCATTATGGGCTGTATCGTCAACGGGCCCGGGGAGATGGCGGGCGCCGACTATGGCTATGTGGGCAAGGGGCTGAATCGCGTTTCCATTTACCGGGGCTCCGAGGAAGTCTACCCCAATGTCCCCGAGGAACAAGGAATCCAAGTCCTTATCGACCTCATCAAAAAAGACGGACGCTGGGTGGAGCCCCCCAAGGCCGAGCTTCAGGAGGCCCATTGATTTTTTGCCAATCCTGTCTCACCCAAAATCCTCCGGACTCCGAGTTTTGTCGCAAATGCGGACAGAAACTGCTCGTTTTAGGCGGAAACCAGTATTGGGAAGAGCCGGAAGTTTCGCGCGTATCCATGGAGGACCACTTTCTGGAGCGCATCTCCCACCTGGAAGAGACGGTCAACCACTTGCTCGAACATCTCTCCCGCATTTCCGAGACCATGGAGATCCTGGACCGCAACGCTTTCGTCACTCGCTCCGGCCTAACCTCGCTGGTGGACACGCTCAAGGAGACCAACCTGCTGCGCGAGGAGTTGCTCTACCAGCGTTGGGAAACGACCATGATCGAGCAGATGGAAGAGGCGCGCTATCGCGATCGTTTCACTCAGATGAAGAGCCGCTTCCTTGCGCTCTACCGGGGAAGGGCCAGTAAAAAAGCCCGCTTTTCGAGCCTGATCGAGGAAGCGGAGTTTCTGATTTTCTCGGATCGTTTTCAAGAAAGCGCGGACCTTTTGGAAAAGGCTTTACGGCTGGACAAAAAGAATTACGAATTGGCTTTTTACCTGGGTGAGTATTATCAGCACCAGGGACTATCGAGAGAGGCCGCCCGCTTCCTCAAAACCGCGCTCCACGCCAATCCCGATCACGCGGATTCACTGCTGATCCTGGCCTTGTTGCACTATGGCGAGGGTCGGGTGAACGAGGCCGAAAAGTTACTGAAACACTGTATCGAGGTGAATCCCAATAACGCGGTGGCCTTGCTGTCCATGGGCTCCATTCTCACCGCCCAGCAGCGATACCAGGAGGCCAAACCCTTGCTGGAATCCGTCAACGAGCTGGACCCCCAGGCGCAGAGTTATTACCTGCTGGGAACCGCGGCCAAGGAGCAAGGCAAGCTGAAAGAGGCGATCGATTACCTGAGCTATGCCTGTGAGTTAGACCCCAACCACGAGGACTCGTTTTTTTCCCTGGGCATGGCCTATCTGGAACGCGGGTGGACGCGCAAGGCCAAGCGCTGCTTCTCGCGGGCCATGGAGCTGAAACCCAGCAAGATCGAGTACGAGGAAGCGGCCCAGGCGGCCACCTCGGTGGACGAAACCAGCTCGGCGGATCTGGATTCCGAATCGCTGGAAACCCTTCAATTCGCGGATTCCCTGGTGCGCAAGGGAAAGCTAAAACAGGCCTTACCCCATTTCCGGCAGTTGCTGAAACGCCACCCCTCCCATTACATCCTGCTCTCGTCCTTCGCGGTGCTGCATTTTTCCCTGCGGCGCTATGAGGAGACCTTGAAGGTGGTCCGCAAAATATTAACCCAGCAACAGATCCCGGAAATGGTGCGCTGCGTGGCCCACACCCTGCAGATGGAATCGTTGCGCGCTCTGGGCCGCTATGAGGAAGCCATCGACGCGCTTTCGGAAATGCTGGAGAGCTTCCCCGATGGCCAGGGTCGGGTCATCGCCAACTACGGCCTTGCCATGACCAAGGCCGACATGAGCCAGGATCTGCGCCAGGCCGAACGCCTGGCCGAGGAGGCGCTTTCCATCAGCCCTCCCGAGTTTCGCCATAATGTGCTTGACGCCTTGGGTTGGGTCTACTTCAAGCAGGGTCGGTACGAGGAGGCGTTGCGCGTGCTGGAGTCCGTGGTTTCCATGCATGAAAACGTCAACCACCTCTATCACTACGGCATGGTCCTTCTTGCGCTCAACCTCAAGGAAGAGGCCTTCAAGGCGTTCGAACGCACCGTGGCCCTGCGCGACAAGACCGAAAAGGTGGAGGATTTCATCGTTTCCGCCATTCGCCGCGAGATGGATCTGGCCTCGGAAAATCAGGAATCCCGGTGAGACGGGCCCATGAACAGTAAGGGTCATCCACGAAAACAATTGGAGGAGTTGCCCCAAACTCCCGGGGTCTACCTTTTCAGCGATTCCAAGAAGAAACTGCTTTACGTGGGCAAGGCCAAAAACCTCAAGGCACGGGTCCGCTCCTATTTTCAAAGCACCCCACATGCGCCGCGTATCCAAAAAATGGTGTCGCTTATCGCCCATATGGAAATCGTGATGACCGAGACAGAAGCGGAGGCGTTGTTGTTGGAGAACAGCTTCATCAAGAACAATAAGCCTTACTTCAATGTGCTGCTGCGCGATGATAAAACCTATCCCTACATCAAACTTACTGACGAGCCTTTTCCCAGAGTGCTGCTGACACGACGCAAAAAAACCGACAGCGGCCGCTATTTCGGGCCCTTTCCAAGCGCCCGCGCCGCGCGCCAATCCATCAAGCTGATTCATCAGCATTTCAAGGTGCGTAGCTGTGATTTGAGTTTGGGCGAAAAGGAATACCGACCCTGCTTGCAGTACCACATCAAGCGCTGCGATGCGCCCTGCGCATTTTTGACGGATGAGGCGCAATACGAGCGGGGCGTCACCCGGGCCGCGCTTTTTTTGGAAGGCAAGCGGGACGATTTGGTGCGGGAAGTATCGGAGAACATGAGACAGGCCGCGGATGAGCTGGAATTTGAAAAAGCCGCCTATTTTCGAGACTTGTTGGGCCTGGTAACCTCCATACAGCGCAATCAACATGTGGCAAGCCTACACTTTGAGCGTCTGGACGTAGTTGCCATGGCCTCCGATGGCTGGCAGGGCACGATTCTGATCATGGCCATTCGCGGCGGTTCGATCGTACGCGGCAACCACTTCAAGGTGGAATGGGAGGAAGACCCTCAAACCGACCTGGGAAATTGGCTCAGCCACTATTACCTCAACCACGAGGACCCGCCCGCCGAGGTGGTGGTCGGCGATGACCGCGGCCTTGACCTGTTGCGCGAAACATTTCCGCGCAAGCACCAGAAGAAAATCACCCTCACCGTTCCCGTTCGTGGCATCAAAAAACGCTTGCTTGAAATGGCGAGGGAGAACATCCGCGTCAATTTAGAGTTGCAGCGGGAGGAGGCCTCGGCCCATCCCGGGGTGGTGCAACTGGCGGATATTCTGGAGTTGGCCAGCTTGCCCTTGCATATGGAATGCTTCGATATCAGCAATACTCAGGGTACGCATTCGGTTGCGGCGCTCGTCTGCTTCAACCAAGGCCGGCCGGAGAAGAAAGCCTATCGGCATTTCAACATCAAAACCGTGCAGGGGCCTAACGATTTTGCCTCCATGGAGGAGGTCGTGCATCGGCGGTACAAGCGCGTGCTGGAAGAGGGCGGAAGTCTGCCGGACCTGATCATCGTGGACGGAGGATTGGGACAACTTCACGCCGCACATCGCTCGCTGCGCAAACTGGGCCTGGGCGACCATCCTCTGATCGGGTTGGCCAAGCGCGAGGAGTGGGTTTACCGCACGCTGGATAACGAGCCCGTGATCATCCCTCACCATGAGCCGGCCCTGCGCCTGCTGCAGCACGTTCGCGATGAGGCGCATCGTTTCGGCATCAGCTTCCACCGGCGCAAGCGGGGCAAGGCCATGCTCGGTTCCCAATTGGATCGCATTCCCGGAGTGGGTCCCAAACGCACACAAAAGTTGCTTCTCCATTTCGGCAGTGTGAAACGCGTCCGAGAGGCCAATCTCGAACAACTGGCCGCCGTGGTGGGGAAAAAAACCGCGGCCACCGTTCTGGAATTCCTCAATCCTAGCTGAGAAACTTTGGTGGTCGCGGGAAAGCCCTCTGGGCCCGCGCATTAAGCGTTCGCCCTGGTTTGGCCCATGTTGTATAATGATCTCGTACTGTAGAAAAAGAGGTAGGCGTTATGTGGCGGTTTTTGGGCATGGTCCTCGCGGTTGGTTTCGTTTCGCTGATGTTGGCTTGTTCCAGCCGGGCGGAGGAGAACGCCCGCAAATTGTACGATTTGGCCAACCGGTATCATGAGAAGCGGGAGTTCGACAAGGCGGTGGAGATCCTGCAACGCATTCGGATCGATTACGAGGAAACCGAATACGCCAAACGGGCCGAATTCGAAATTCCCGAATACCAGGAACTTCAGAAGCTTTTGATCCGCAACCAGACGCGCAGCATTCAGACCGGGTTCTCCGGCATCGGCCGAGCCCTGGAGAATTACAAGGTTCGTTTTTTGGCTTATCCGCTCACCCCCAGCGACCTGGATAAGCTGCCCGCGCTGGTTGTCCCCGAATGGGATGACTTTTGGGGAAACCCCATCCACTACAAGCCCCTTTATTCCTCTGAGGATGTGCCTCGCCACGCGCCGGATGGCTATGTGTTGGCCTCTTTCGGACAGGATGGCCTGCCCGGCGGCGCGGACGAAAATAAAGACCATTTCTATAAAAACGGCAAAACGGTCAACCAGATTTTAGAGGAAGAAGAGTAACGATCGATTGCAGATCCTGGCCAGTGAGGTCGCCCGCCCATCGCGGGTCGGCATGTCTTTCATCGTGGTCACACGGAAGCCGATGACCAGGATTCGGAAAGGTTGGTAGCGTGGACCCGAAAATGAAACCGGTGTTGGCCAAAATGGAAGACATCGTCTTTAATTTCGAGCGGCTTTTGGAAAAGATGGCGGATCCCTCAATCGCCGCGGATGCCCAAGCCTTTCAAAAGTTGGCCCGAAGCCACAAGGAATTGGAGCCGGTAGTCGAATCCTACCGCCGGTTCAAAGTGGATTTGGCTGAGCTGGAAGAGTACGAAACCATCTTGGACGGTAAGGAAGAGGACGCGGAATTGGTGGCGCTGGCGCGCGAAAGCATTGGCGAATTGAAGGAGCGCGTAGAAACGGGTTTTTACGAATTGCAACGCCATCTTTTGCCCAAGGATCCCCTGGATGGCAAGAACGTGATCTTGGAAATTCGCGCGGGCACGGGCGGTGAAGAAGCCGCGTTATTTGCCGCGGAGATGTTTCGCGCCTACACGCGTTTCGCCGAGGAGAACCGCTGGAAAATGACCATTTCCAGCATCAGCGAAACGGGAATCGGCGGCATCAAGGAAGTCACTTGTGTGATCGAAGGACCGGACACCTACTCGAAATTGAAATTCGAGAGCGGCACCCATCGCGTGCAACGCGTGCCCCAAACCGAGTCTCAGGGAAGGGTGCATACCTCGGCCATCACCGTGGCGGTGATGCCAGAGGCGGATGAGATCGACGTTCAAGTGGATGAAAAGGATCTGCGAATCGACACCTATCGCAGTTCGGGCGCCGGCGGTCAGCATGTAAACACGACCGACTCCGCGGTCCGCGTGACCCACCTACCCTCGGGCATCGTCGTCACCTGTCAGGACGAGCGCTCCAAGATAAAGAATAAGGAAAAAGCTTTGCGTATTTTACGCACCCATCTGTATGACCAAAAGTTGCGGGAGCAGGAATCCCAAATCTCGGCGGAGCGCCGGAGTCAAGTGGGTAGCGGCGATCGTTCCGAAAAAATCCGCACCTACAACTTCCCTCAGGGCCGCGTAACCGACCATCGCATCAAATTCACCCTTTACCAACTCGGCGATTTTATGAACGGGCATATGGACGAAATGATCAAAGCATGCCGCACCCATTTTGAGGCGCGGCGCATTCAGGAACACTTGCATGCTTCCTGATCCGAGTCCTCGGCCGAACGCCTCGCAACAGCCGCTCAAAAAAGTTCGGCGAAATCGAGTGCCCCTGCGTCTTTACCACGACAACCAGGGGAGCCATACACGGATGAATATCGCCAACTTTTTACAGAAATACCAGCGAGCAGGGTTGCGCGACCCTGCCGCCGTATCGAATCGGACCCTGAGAATGCTTGCCGCGGAGCGGTTGGGGATCTCCGAGGCCGCGGTAATGGCCTTTCCCGAGCGCGAGCTTTCCCAACCGCAATGGCGGGCTTTGTGCGCGGATGCGGAAGCCCTGGCCTCGGGAATGCCCTCGGCCTATGTATTCGGCACCCTACCCTTCTTAAACGAGACTTTTAAAGTTGACCGGCGGGCCCTTATCCCCCGCCCGGAAACCGAGGCGTTGTGTGCGCGGATTCTTGAAATTCTGCACGAGGAGATCCACCCCACGAGTATCCTGGATATGTGTTGTGGCAGCGGCGTGATGGGCTTGAGCCTGGGCCGCGCCCTCCCCGATGCGCGGATCAGCCTTTCCGATATCTCAGCCGAGGCGCTCGACCTTTGCGCGGAAAACTGTGCGCGTCTTGGACTGAGGGAGAGGGCGAGCCTTTATCTCGGCGATTTGTGGCGCGCCCTGGATCGGGAACCCGACTCTAGATTTGACCTCATCGTCGCCAACCCGCCTTATGTGGCTCGGACCGATAGACTCGAATCCGGGGTTCGCGAGCATGAGCCCGCGCTTGCGCTGTTCAGCGAAGATCGCGGCATGGCCCATATCAAACGCATTCTACACGAGCTACCCCAACACCTCACCCTTCGGGGCCAGGCCATCTTCGAGCTCGGACATGAGCATGCTTCTACCCTTTCCCCCTGGCTTGACGAGCACTTTGGCCAGGACGCCTACCATTGGGAAAACGACCCCTTTGGCGTTCCCCGCTACCTATTTTTTGAGCGTGGCCTGGCGATTTTCACGCCTGGCCAACAAGGGAGAAGTCCTTGGAGCGACTGATTATTACCGGCAATGGCCCTCTTCATGGCGAAATGCGCATTAGTGGCGCCAAGAATAGCGCTTTACCCTGTCTCGCGGCCGCCATACTCTCAAAAGAAAGCCTGCATTTAACCAACCTGCCCGAGGTCAAGGACATCCAAACCATGATGGATCTCCTGGAAGTTATGGGGGTGCGCACCAAGCGGGGGGTTGAAGAGGCGGTCTTGGACGGTGGCGGACTTTCCTCGTTCGAGGCGCCCTATGATCTTGTAAGCGCCATGCGGGCTTCGATTCTGGTGTTGGGGCCCTTGGTGGGACGACTTGGCCAGGCGCGAGTTAGCTTACCTGGCGGATGCGCCATTGGAGAACGCCCGGTAGACCTTCACCTTTCCGCTTTGGAGAAGATGGGCGCTGAAATCAACATTGAACACGGCTTTATCGAGGCCAAGGCGGCGCGTTTGCGAGGCGCCGAGATACTTTTCGATCATGTAACCGTGACGGGAACCGAAAATATCATGATGGCGGCTTGCCTCGCGGATGGTGAAACGGTTTTGCAGAACGCCGCGCGTGAACCCGAGGTTGTTGACCTGGCCGAGTTATTGATTTCCATGGGCGCCCGGATTAGCGGCCACGGAAGCGAGACCATTACGATCCAGGGCGTACCGTCACTCCACTCCTCCCATCACCGCATCATCCCCGATCGCATTG
>JBGTRP010000030.1:0-19194 GCA_041940685.1 Acanthopleuribacteraceae bacterium | reverse complement strand
TCGTTCGCCCAATTGAGCGCAAGGGCCAGGATCAGGAGGGCCATGCCCCCAATCGCCGCGATGGAAACCCACCTTTTTTTGACCCATTCCGCGGGTAGGGCATTTTCCAACAGCAGCGTTTCATCCAGGCCCACACGGCCCGCGCTGCCGAGGGCTTCATCCACCTGGGCGCTCCAATTTTTCACATGGACTAACGAATCCGTGGGCAGGCTTCGCTCTTTTTCGGGGAGATGTTCCAAACCCAAACAATTCTCGACATCGACCACAAAATCAGACGCATTTTGATAGCGCTTATCCGGTTCCTTTTGCAGCATTTTCGAAAAAATTTCCTGCAGGCGCGCAAGCTGACCATCCAGCGACAGGGGCTCAAAGGAGAGGTCCGGAGTGGAATGAACCACGTGGTAGAGGATCGAGTTGAGGTTGTCCCCCGGGAAGGGACGCGTCCCGGTCAGCAGCTCATAGGCCAAGACGCCAAACGAAAAAAGGTCGGAGCGGTTGTCGATCTTGCCGGTAAGAATTTGTTCGGGGCTCGCGTAGCTGGGCGTACCCAAAAACACGCCCGTGGTGGTGATGGCCGTATCCTTTAACTTGGCCAGGCCGAAGTCCACGATTTTTGCGTCCATCTCCCTGGTGACCAAGATATTGGAGGGTTTGATGTCGCGATGGATGACCCCACGCTTGTGGGCATAATCCAAGGCGGAGGCAATTTGGGTCAGCAATCGATGCTTGATCAACAGATCGTTGATTTTACCGCCCGCGATCAACCGCTCCAGTGGGGCCCCGTCAATGTACTCCATTACCAGGAAAGGGTCATTGTCGTGGAGCCCGGAATCGAAAACAGAGACAATATTGGGATGATTCAGATGGCTGTTGGTGCGCGCCTCGCGAAAGAAACGGTCCTTAAATGGCTGGGAGCCATCTCCACCGCCGTGTTTAAGCTGGCCGCGAATGGTTTTAATTGCCACATCACGGCCCAGATTGGGGTCAAAGGCAAGGTACACACAGCCCATGTTGCCTTGACCCAATAGTTGGCGGACATCGTACCTGCCAATTTTATTTTCGTTTGGCATAAAAGACGCTTCGACATCACAAAATCCGGTTTTTGGCCGGAGTTATTATATCATTACGCAAAAATTGAACCTAGATTCGTGATAACCGAAAATTGATGTGAAAGCTCACGGTGTACCCGAAAGACTCGCGATCGGAGTGGAGGCCGCGAGCATGCGAAAAAATACCGAAACCCAAATTCACCACAATAAACGCGGCATGGGCTCACACCGAGCGGATAGAGAAGCGGGGTAAAGAAGGGGTCACCCCTGTTGGGGCAGGGGCGACCCTCATGGACAATCGGCGGCAATAGAGCCGGCAAGGCGAAACGGTGACTCTGAAACCGTTTCGCCCACACTACCACCGCCGATGTTCCAACAATCTTGCGGCATGGAGATTCTCATCAAAATACCACAACAAATTCAAATGTCAACAAAAAGTTGTTTCCCGGGACATTAACAAATTTTCATGTTTTTAGGTTATTACATCTTTGATTTTTTAACAAACAAATATTCATAGCGAATATTCAACGGTCACACACGGATATCGAAATAACTCTTGGAAAACAAAAACCTAGCGCTACTCACTTCAAGCACCAATAAGAGCCATTTTCTTTTGGACCCCTCAATGTAAATGAAATACAGCATGCCATTGGCCCGAGAGCATCTCGCCTAGCCGCCCGGAATCCCGGCTCTCCCCTGTTGCTCCACCACCATCCCAACCTACTAGCGGGATGCCTCCCAACCGGTCCAGGTGAACCGAAAATGGGTTGTCGGCATCCCGCTGCAACAAGCTCCAAGCTCCAAGCAACAAGTTGAGTTTGCGATGCCCCCGCTTGCTGCTTGTTTCTTGGTGCTTGCAACTGTCGCCTTGGAGTTCCCAAAACACCACACAAGAGTAAAGATTTTGACCGCCAAAGCGGCTAGCCCAGGGGCCGGGTATTTAAAAAGCTAACCCAATACGCATCTGCGCGGATGCGTTTTGCCTATGAGGAGGAACTGCGCTTGTTTTCCAGCTCGCGAATTCGGGTGACCGGTTTGGTGGATACGCGGTTTCCGCGCGAGGCCACGCCTTTGACCAGCAGTTCGCTGAAATCAATATCCTCGTTGGTAATTCTGGTGCGCCCCGTTTTGGGGTAATACACCCGAATGAGAGGCGGATCGCCGCAGCTTAGATGCAATACCTTGGCTTCTTCTTGGGTATAGCCGTACTCCCGTTCGAGAATGAACTTCTCCACCCGAAAACGCTTCATAAAAGCGATCCCCGACTTCTGCAAACGATACATGCAGGAAAACACTGTATTGCGGTCCAGCTTGCCCCAGTACAAAAGCGGTTCGGGTATAAACAGTTTTTCCGGCACCGCGATCACCTTGTAATGGGTGGGCGTGAACACGAGAATTTTATGGAACTGAGAGCAGGGGATGGTTTCCTTGGATTTGACCTCGGTCCCCAAATACCCGGTTTCCGGATCGTAACCCAGCTTCAAATCCTGAACCGCGACCTTTTTGCGGTTGACGGTTTCCAACTCCTGAATGACGGTTCGCCGTTCTCTTCCCGCGGAATTCTGCTTGAGCAAATTGCGAATATAGGCGACGGTCGTGCGCTTCATATTGGCCATGTAATCCTGAACCTGTTCGATGCGGTCGCGGATATCCTGGATCTCCTTGCGATTCTTGTTGATGTCGAAACGCGAGATGCGCTTGATCTTGATTTGCAGCAGGCGCTCCACATCCTCATCCAGCAATTCCCGCACGAGCCGATCCTGAAAAGGTACGAACCCCGCGTGGACCGCGGCAATCACCGTCTCATAGGTTTCCTGTTCCTCGATATCCTTGTAGATGCGTTCCTCGATAAAAATTTGCTCGAGGGTTTTGAAGTGCAGGCGGTCGTTGAGCTTGCCCAGCTCGATTTCGTACTCGCGGCGCAGGTCATCCACCAGTTTGGCCGTGTTGTGACGCAGCACCTCGGTTACGGTCATTTGATGGGGTTTGTTGTCGTCCCGAATCACGACCAGGTTGAGAGAATGGGAAATTTCACAATCGGTAAACGCGTATAGAGCTTCCATCACCTTGTCGGAATATACGCCGCGCGGCAAAACCAACTCGATTTCCACCTGCTCGCCCGTGTAATCGTTAATGCTGGAAATCTTGATGCGGTTCTTTTTGATGGCCGCCTCGATGCTGGCGATCAGCTTCTCGGTATTGGTGCCAAACGGGATTTCCCGGATGATTACATGCTTGTCGTCGCGCGCCTCGATCTTGGCCCGCACTTTAACCTTGCCGTTGCCGTCCTCGTACTGGCTGACATCGATAATGCCGCCGGTGGGAAAATCCGGGTAGAGCTGGACGGGCTTGTTGTTGAGGATATCGATCTGGGCCCGCAACACCTCGGTAAAATTATGCGGCAGAATATGGGTGGCCATGCCCACGGCGATGCCGTCGGCGCCGTGCAGCAAAAGGACGGGAATCTTGGCGGGCAGGGTAACCGGTTCCTTGTTCCGGCCATCGTAGGAGGGCGAAAACTCGGTGATTTCCTTGTTGAAAAGGACATTCCTGGCCAATGGCGTGAGGCGGCACTCGATGTACCGCGGGGCGGACGCGCCATCGCCGGTCAAAATGTTGCCGAAGTTGCCCTGCTTATCGATGAAATATTCTTTATTGGCCAGCACCACCAGCGCCGAATAAATCGAGGCGTCGCCGTGGGGATGGTACTGCATGGAGCGGCCGACCACGTTGGCTACCTTGTTGAATTTGCCGTCATCCATTTCCCACATGGTGTGGAGGATGCGCCGCTGCACCGGCTTCAAGCCATCGTCCAGGTGGGGAATGGCGCGTTCTTTTATGACGTAGCTGGCGTACTCAATGAAATTGACATCGACCATTTGGCGCAGTTGATCTGCCATCGGGTATGTTCCTAAACCAAATTTTCCATGATATAGGTTCTGCGTTTGGGCGTGTTGCCGCCCATGTAGAATTCGAGGATTCCCTTCACCTGACCCAGGGAATCCACGCCCACCTGGACCATGCGCATGTCCGGCCCGATGAACTGGCCGAACTCCTTGGGCGAAATTTCTCCCAAACCCTTGAAGCGCGTCAGTTCATGATCCTTCAGTTTGGCAAGGGCCTTGTCGCGTTCCTCGTCGGTGTAACAGTAGATGGTTTCCTTTTTGTTGCGAACCCGGTAAAGCGGCGTTTCCAGGATGTAGAGATGTCCGCGCGTGACCAACTCCTCGAAATAATGCAGGAAGTAGGTGATGAGCAGGTTGCGGATGTGCAGCCCATCCACATCGGCATCGGTGGCGATGACCACGCATTGGTAGCGCAGGTTGTTGACGGACTCCCCGATATTGAGCGCCTTCATGATGTTGAAAAGCTCGGCGTTTTTGTAGAGCGCATCTTTCTTCAGGCCGAAAACGTTCAGGGGCTTGCCGCGCAGGCTGAAAAGCGCCTGAGTCTCCACATCGCGGCAACTGACCATGCTGCCCATGGCCGACTGTCCCTCGGTGAGGAAGATTTGAGAGTCTTTCCCCTTCTTGGAGCCATCGTCCAAATGGCGCTTGCAGTCCCGCAGACCCGGCACGCGAATCGCCGCCTTGCGCGACTTTTCGCGCGCCTCTTTTTTAACCGCTTGCAATTCCTTGCGCACCCGCTCGTTGAGGCTGCATTTGTCCAAAATCACCTGAGCCAGGTCCGCGTTCTTGTGCAAAAAATCGGCCAGGATCTCCTTGACCCGCGCGGAGAGGGGACCCTTGATATCCGTGTTGCTGAGCTTGTTTTTGGTCTGTGATTCAAAAACCGGCTCCTTGACCTTGACGGCCACGCATCCCACCATGCCGTCGCGCACATCCACGCCCTGAAAGCTTTTTTTGGCGAACTCGTTGACGCCCTTGAGCACGCCCTCCCGAAACGAGGTGAGGTGGGTGCCTCCGTCGTTGGTGTATTGTCCGTTCACAAAAGAAAAATGCGTCTCGCCGTAGTTGTTGGTGTGGGTAAAGGCGAATTCCAGGTTTTTGTCGCGGTAGTGAATGGGCTCGTAGAGCGCGTCTTCCCCGACCTCTTCCACCAAAAGATCTTTCAGCCCACCGTCGGACTTGAAGATCTCTCCATTTAATTTCAGGCTCAGGCCCATGTTGAGGTAACTGTAGAAACGCATGCGCTTGCGCAGGAAATCGTCCTTGATCTTCACCGAGGCGGGAAAGATGGTGCGGTCCACCTCGAAGGCCACATAGGTTCCGTCCTTCTCCTTGCAGGGGCCGTCCTCTTCATGGACCAGATGGCCCGACTCGAACCGCGCCTCCTTGAACTTTCCCTCTCGCACCGAACGCACCAAAAAGTTTTTCGACAGGGCGTTGACCGCCTTGGTGCCAACCCCGTTCAGGCCCACGCTGAATTGGAAGACATCGTCGTTGTACTTGGCGCCCGTGTTGATGATGGAAACGCAATCGATGACCTTGCCCAGGGGAATGCCCCTGCCAAAATCGCGGATCGCCACATTGCCTTCCGGATCGTATTTGATCTCAACCCGCTTCCCGTAACCCATGATGAACTCGTCCACGGCATTGTCGATCACTTCCTTGACCAACACGTAAATGCCGTCATCGGGATGGTTTCCGTCTCCCAGCCTGCCGATATACATCCCCGGCCGCAAGCGGATATGCTCGATGGAGGAAAGGCTCTTGATTTTACTTTCATCGTAAACAGCTTTGGCGGTCGCCATTTTCAGATCCTTGATTCACACAAGTGAAACCACAATATATCGGGTTACTTTTCAAAGATATCGCAAGATTCGCGGAATGGTCAAGCATCGCGATGGGACGCGGGGCAAGGCCTTGGAGGCAAGCATAGGCCAACCCAAGCCCGCCGCCAAGCACAATCCGCATCACGCGCCCGGAGCGACGCGCGGCAGATTGGGGCTCCTTGTCGCGGGATTCCGAGTTACAATGCCTGCCTATGCAAAAAAGCGGCTCCCGAATCATCTCAACGTTGATTGGCCTGGTCATCGCGGGCCTGTTCCTGGGGATGTCGTTCGCTCAGGTGGAGTGGCGTGAGCTCCGGCTTCAGCTTGCTCAGGTATCGCCCATGCACACCCTGATGATGTTGCTGTTCTGCTGGGTTGGCTTGCTGGGGCGCAGCCTGCGCTGGTGGTTCCTGCTGCCGAGGCCCCTACAAGCCGGAGATTTCCGCAAAACCACGCGCGCCCTGGCCTTGGGCTACGGGGTGACGAACCTGGCGTCGCGCCTGGGTGAGTTGGTGCGAGTGCTCGTGCTGCGGAAGGACACGGGCAGGGATTCAGCCAGTTTAATCAGCACGGTGGTTCTCGACCGTTTCCTGTTTGATTTCCTGATTTTCGGCGCCTTGTTCGCCTTCGCCCTCTACGGAACCCAATCGCGGGTGGCGGAACTTTTTCCGCGCATTGGTCCGGCGTTCCGCTTTTTTTCCGGGGCGACCCTTCTGGGAATTGCCGGGTTGCTGTTGCTCGCCTTTCGACCCCGGTTGATTCAGGGCTTCATGACCCGCTTGGGCCTGCGGAAGATCGCCTTTTTCCGCCGCCATTTCGACCACTGGACGGAAAGACTGAGCGCGGGTTTGGTTGTATTCTCGAATCCGGGTTCCCTGGCGTTGGTGTTCGGTTTGAACCTGCTGATATGGGGGTTGGCCATTTTTTCATTCGGGTACGGCCTGGCGCTTTTCGATATTCGCCCGCATTGGTCGGAAATCGTCTTTCTCTTTTCCATAACCAGCCTGGGGCTGCTCTTACCCAGCCCGGGGGGCGTAGGCCCGATTCACTATTTCACCATCGTCGCGCTCACCCAATTCGCCGACGCATCACGGCCCCAGGCCGCGGCCGCCGCGGTCTTCACTCACGGCGTGAACTATATCGGCATCGCCCTGGCCGCGCTCCTTTTTCTCTTCTGGCGGCCGAAATCGAGAGTCGAATCCTGATCGCGAAGCTCCACGCGATGGATTTTCCCCATGTTCAATCTCCTCATGATCTGGCCGGGCAATCCCCTTCTCGGAACCGGCGTGAATGGAGGCCCGCGAAAAAACGGTACTGGGAACGCGAGACTCCTTTTATTGAGGAGCGTTTCCGACGATTGCCTCGGCTTCGATTTCCACACGGTAGGCATCGCCAATGAGCTTGGCCTGAACCAAGGTGTTGGCGGGCATGATGGGACCGAAACGCTCGCCGTGAGCACGCGACACCAGTTCCCAGTCTTCCATGCGGTCGATGTAGATACGGGTTCGGATCACGTCCTCCAACTTCCCTCCCAGAGACTGAAGGGCGCCCTCGATTTTGTCGATGACGAAATGGGTTTGGGCGACCGGGTCGTCCCCGCCAATCACGACATCGCCATGGGTCGCGGTCGTTCCAGAAACCGAAATCCTGTCGCCGACCCGAACCGCGCGGCAGTAACCGGCCAAAGACTCCCATGGCGTGCCGCTGTAGGCGCGCTGCCGATGATCGGCTCCGATCCGGGATTCGTAGGGAGGCGGCATTTCCCGGAAGTGATGGCTCAGGTCGCCCGAGGCGGTAAGGAACGGCGGCTTGCGATATTCGTCGCCACTATCGCCTGGAATCGGCCGCAGTCGCGCCAGGGCCGATGCGATCTCGGAACGGCTCGCATCATCGAGGCTAAAGCGGAACAATCGCAGGTTGTCCTCGATATGCTCACGCTCACCGAGCCGGGCGCCGACGATGATCCCGCCGACCGCGGGTTGATCCAGGATAAAACGGCAGGCCAGGTTTGCGATCGAAACGCCCAACCTCCGCGCCACCCGATCCACGCTCGCCAGGACCGTTTGGAAACGATCCCAACCGCCCGCGGCATGGATAAAGCGGATGTATTTCATGCGTGACCAGGCGCCTATCTCTTCGAGGGAAGGTTCGGATTGACCCAACCAACGCCCATCGAGGAACCCGCCCGCGACCGTACCATAGGCTAAGAGCTTGACGCCGTATTTCAAGCACAACTCGCTCATGGCGCCGGCCGGCCGCTGGTCGATCAGCGAAAAACAGACCTGGTTGGAAACCACCTCGATTCCGCTCTCCAGGACGATCCTCAGATGGGCCGTATCGAAGTTGGTCAATCCCAGGTGGCGGATCAGCCCCTCCCTTTGGAGCTCCCGCAAGAAAAACAGACAGTCCAACCAGCGAGGATCGGCGTAGTTCCAGGCATGAAATTGGAGCAAATCAATGTGTGGCCCGCGCAGACGTCGTAACGAACGACGCACCGCGGCGCGTACGGTTTCCAGCGTGACAGGTCCGGGCTTGGGCACCCATTTCGTCAAAAACTGCGCATTTTTCCCGCTCTTGGCCGTGGTCCGGAACACGCCCGCGATCTCTTCGGCCGAACCGTAATGATCGGCCATGTCGAAGGTAGTCAGGCCGGCATCGACAAATGGAGACATGGCGCGGGCCGCCCGTTCAGGATCAAGGGTCGCGCCGTCCTTTTCCATATCCGCGACGTGCCACAATCCGGTTAGGACGCGGGAGTTACTCAATCCAGGCGCGAGCTCGCGGCGGGGCACGGGCATATGCATCAATACTTACTCCGGGGGTAATTTTGCAAAGATGGCGTCCACATCCACGCCCTTCCTGAGGAGGGCCCGACGCTCGCGCAAATAGATAAGGGACGCGACGGCCATGACGATCAACCAAACCGGTGTCGAGTGGAAATACCAAGCCTCCACCGAGGAGGAGAGGTCCTTATGGATATGGACCGCGAGGAAGACAAGCAGAAAAACCGCGCCCAAGGACCCCACAACGATCTGTGCGGTCCGCGAACGCACGGCGGTCACTCGTTGGGCGAGCTTCGGGTTGCGGGTTGGTAAGGCCAAAACCGAAAGACACATCAACCCAAAGTTGACCAGCATCGAGGTCACCAGGATATCGACGCCGAGAAAGAAGTCCCCGGCAAGATGGCTGCCGATGATGCCCAGGGTCGCCATCAACCCACTGAGGACAATCGCAACATGAGGGGTGCGCGTCTTTTGGTGGATGCGCGCCACCCCACGCGGGAACACGCCGTCCCCGGCCCAGGCGAACATCAGCCGCGACACGGAAAGCAGCATCGCCGGCAGGTCGTTGATCAGGGCCACCGCGGCGCCCGCCACGATGGCCACGGTCCAGCCGGGTGAGAGCAGGGTTCCCAACAGTCCCGGCGCGGTGACATCACGCTCGAGCGCTTGTTCGGCCACGTACCACCAGGGCACCGCGTGGTAGGTGGCTGATGTAAAAAGAAGGTAGAAACCGCCTACGGTCAGGATGGCGACCCCGATCGCCAACGGCAGCAATACGGATGGATTTCGCGCCTCGCCGCCCGCTTGGGCGATCGCATCGAAGCCGATAAAGCTGGAGAAAAGGATGCTGGCCGCGGCCATGAAGACGCCAAAGCGGAAGGGAACAGCCTCGGCTTGGGTCAATTCCCGTCCCTCGGCGGCGAGAGCCGCCGCAAAATCAGCGTGATCAAAGGAAAAGCCGGCCACGATCACGATTGCACCCAAAACAAACATCAGAAACATCATGGGGATCAAGGTCCCCGTGTACAATCGCAACCCGCGCAAATTCACCAGCACGAAGGTCCACAAAAGCAGGATCGCCAATACAACGCGCACCGCGCCCATCTCCAACGCGGCCGCGATTCCGCTCCAACCCACCGCGGCGGCGACGTCTCGCAGAAAGGGAATGATGAGGTAGGAAATGACGCCGATCGCGATAGAGAGCCCGAACCACTGCGAAAAGCTGGCTACAAATCCCAAATAGGGGTGCAAGGCCCTGCTGGCGTAGACGTAACTTCCACCGGCGCGCGGCATGGCCGACGCCAAGATCGCGTAACATAGCGCGGCTAGAAGCGCGGGGAAAGCAGCGAACAAAAAGGCGGGCAATACATGAGGGCCAATGCCCGGCACATTGCGTTGGATCATAAAGGGCACGATATGAATGCCGGCCCCCAACATCGAACAGATCCCAGTCGCGGCCAGGCCCAATAGTCCCATTTGGCGAGACAAACCGGTGGTAGTTTGGTTCATCGGTTGCGGCCCCCGATTTCCTTGGCTAGGAGCGCTTAGTGTAGCAAGGATAGCGGCAGGAGGCCAGGCGGGGAACCGCATGGAAAGATGGTAGCCGGAACCGGTCCCGTAAGGTTCCGCGCGGTTGAAAGCCTTACTTTTTTGAGTGGCCGGATCCCCAATTTAGGAATGCCGAAACCGTGACATCAGGGGATTGATGCGCAAAAGCAAGGCCTTTTGACACCCTTCCATTTATGACATAATAGCCGCCTATGGCCACCAGCACCCGAAAACCGCCGAAAAAGTCGCGTGGATCCCGAAAAAAACGGGCCAAGGCCGGCTACCTCCGTCCCTTTTTAATTTGGATGATTGCCCTCGCGGCGCTGGCAAGCTCCGTGCTCGGCCTGGCCTTGTGGTTAAGGTCCGCCAAGCCCTTGAATCCGGATTGGTTGGAGGGTTTGCTGATCGCCGCGGGTGTGGATCTGCCAGAGCAGCGGCAGGTGGTGGAACGGGACGGGGTGGAGATTTGGAAGGTCGACCTCCCCAGCAAGGCCAAAAAGCGCACCGTTTTGAAAGCCATCCGACATGTTGCCAAGAGCCGACGCCTTGCTTGGGAGCAGGGCAAGGAAACCAAGCGCGATTCCGAATACCTCCAGGTGGTGGAGCTGGAAAAAGCCACGGGCCAGCCCTTGCGCATTATTTTCGCGGTTAGGGTCGAGGACCCGCCGGAAAAGCCCAAAGAACCTACGGCCCATGATATCGGGAAACCCATGGTCGCCATCATTTTGGACGATATCGGCCAGAAGGAAGTCTCCCATTTGGCGCCCGTTCTGGATCTCAAGTTGCCCATCACCTTCGCGGTCCTTCCCAATGTGCCCCACGCCACCAGTTGCGCCCTCTACTTCCATCAGCATCAGTACGAGGTCATGCTTCATATGCCGATGGAGCCGGATAATTACCCCGAAAACGACCCGGGAAAAGGCGCCATCTTCTCCAATCTCGGCGAGAAAGAAATCCGCCAGGTATTGAGAAGAGCGATCAAGAAGGTCCCCTTTGCGAGTGGGGTCAACAATCACATGGGCTCCAAGATCACGGCAAATCGCGCGCTCATGCGCCCCGTTCTCGAGGAGCTTAAAAAAGAGGATCTGTTCTACGTCGATTCCCGCACCAACGCGCGCACCATCGCTCACTCGCTGGCCCTGTCAATGGGCTTGAGAACGGCCAAGCGCGACGTGTTCCTGGATGCCGAGGCCAGCTACGAATTTTCTATCCGGCAATTGGGCGAGGTGCGTCGCCTGGCGCGCGCCAATGGCTTCGCGATCGCCATCGGTCATCCCTATCCAACGACCTTGCGGGCCCTTCAGGAGGAGATGCCCAAAATGGACCGCGAAGGCTTCCGTTTCGTCTTCGCCTCCGAGTTGGCAAATTCCCAGGGCAGCCGCATGTAAGCAAGCGGCAAACAGCAAACTCCAAGCTTCAACCGATGAACAGTTGGAACCAAATCAACGTCGGACTATCAAAATATTCTCGATAGGAGCGATGGCGCCGAGTGTTCCCGCTCAGTGACGGCGTTGCTGAATCATGCGCGTCAGCTCCAACAGGTGAAAAGCCGCGTCGCCGAATGGCTCCAAGTTTTTGAGAGCGACATTGACTAGGGTCAGGTAGAGCTCCCGGCACTTTTCCGCACCCACGAGCTTGACGAACGTGGTCTTTTCCTTATCCAAATATTGGTCCTTTCCCGTGATGGCGCTGCTTTCCAAATCGAGCAAATCATCCTGGATCTGAAAGGCAAGACCGAGGTTTTTGGCGTAGGACCGCAGCCAGCGGCGCTCCTGGGCGGAGGCGTTGCCCAAAACCGCCCCCATCTCCATGCAGGCAATAAACAGCGTACCGGTTTTCTTGGCGTGAATGTATTCCACTTCTTCCAGGGTGAGCGCGGATTTGTTGAGCAAATCGTCGCTTTGCCCGCCTGACAAACCCTCCACCGAATAGCTCGCATTGAGGATCGCGAGGCATTCTAATTTTTTTTGCATTCTCGACTTGCGGCTGGAAAAGGCGCGCAAAACCAGTTGGTTGGCCTCCCCTATCAGGGAAAGACCGGCGAGGATTGCCTGATCCTCACCGAAGACGCGATGCGCGGTCTGCCGTCCGCGCCGCAGACCGGCATCGTCCATACAGGGCAAATCGTCAAAAAGCAGGCTGGCCGTGTGGACGCATTCCACCGCCGCGGCGCAATCCAACACCTCGTCCAGATGGCCCCGCTGGTAAATATCCGCGGTGGCCAGGGTCAGCAAGGGCCGAAAGCGTTTTCCGGGCGCATCGAGCGCGTAACGCAGGGCCTCCCGAGCGCGGGTAAGCTTGCCCCTCGCCAAAGGGAGTTCCGCCAGCCGGTTTTCTACCCGAGTCTTTTGTTCGGCGAGGTAGGTTTTCAGGTTCCAGCCCTTGGGGTACTTGGGTTTGGCAATCAACAATTACATCCTGGGAAGAGGCTTTTGTGGTTAGGCGTTCGCCCCGCTTTCAAGCGGCCAACTGGCGAGAAACACATTTCCCTTTGTAACACGGAACCGCGGAATCTCCGCCAAAAAGAAGGCCAACCCCACGATTGAGCTATGCCGGAGGGGGTGATAGAATGGCAGGCTTTGCCCGGGCCATCCCTTATGGAGCGGCTCCAATCGAGTTGGCGGGGAGCCGGTCGAGGCAAGCTGTATCCAAAGGGGTATCGAGCCATGCGGCATTACATCAAATTCGCCAGACCCTTCACGCTTTTTCCGCCCATGTTGGGCGTGATCTCGGGGGCCCTGACAGCCTGGGGCTCTCAACACAGCCTGCGCGCGGGCCTTCCATTCGGACGGGACGAGATCCTTCTGATCGCGATCGCGTCGGTCGCCGCGGCCCTGCTGAACGCCGCGGGTAACGGCATCAATCAAATTTACGACCTCGAGATCGATCGGGTCAACAAGCCCCATCGTCCGCTGGTCAAGGGCCAGCTCACCATTCGGCAAGCGGGCGTGTTTACCGCGGTGGTGTACCTGATCAGCGTCGGGGTCACCTGGTTCGTGGTCCCCAGCCCGCAATTCAGTTGGCGGGAACGACTGACCGCACCCTTTCACCATCACGAATGTATTTGGTTCTACATGGCCGCGGCCCTGTTCACCATGATCTATTCTGTGCCCGCGTTGGGCCGCACCAAGCGGCTCACCCTTGGCGCGAACCTGACCATGGCCATTCCACGCGGCCTGATGCTCAAAGTCGCGGGCTGGTCTGTCCTGGCCTCGGTTTGGCACTGGGAGCCATGGTTCATCGGACTCATTTTTTTCCTGTTCGTGATCGGCGCCTCCAGCACCAAGGATTTCAGCGATATGGAGGGCGACCGCCAGGGCGGCTGCGCCACCTTGCCCATTCGCTATGGCGTGCGCCGCGCCGCCTATATGATATCGCCCTGCTTCATTTTGCCTTGGCTTTTGATTCCACTTGGGTTGGTTATCCATACCGGAGAGGGCGTGCCGCTTCTCACGGGCAACCCCGTTTTGTTACTGGCGCTGTCGACATCGCTGCTATTGTGGGGCGGCTACACCGTGTATCTGATCCTGAAAGAACCCGAGGCATTGAGCCGGGTGGAAAACCATCCTTCCTGGAAGCATATGTACCTGATGATGATGTGGGCCCAGGTGGGTTTCGCACTCGCCTACATTTTCTAAAAAGGCCGGACTCGGGCGTTCAATCAAATTTCGCCCTCGTTCACAAATGCCTTTTTCCGCCTCCATCGGCGACTCCGCCCAGATTTTCATACTACAAGCCACGTGAATTTGATACAATTATTGGTTTATATTGCCGGTCAACGCTGCTAGAATGGAAGGGTTGGCTTGAACCGGGCGGGTTATTGTTTTCGGCCGCTGGAACCTTCAGCCGAATCATGGACCCGGCACCAAACACGCAACCGCGATGAATTCGGAGGATAACTCAGCCATGAACAACAAAAACCAACAAGACGCAACGAATACCGATCCCAACGCAGAATCAGCACCTACCGAGGAAACCGAGGCGAAGGCAAAAGCCACTCAAGAGGCAGCGGAACCTGAGAAGGACCTAAGCCCGGAAGAGGCTCCCGCCCAGACGGAGGACGGAGAGGCTACCAAGGCCGGGGACGCGGATTCGAGCGGTGAAGATCAACCGGAATCTCCGGCCGCGGAAACGGTCGCCGAAGAACCGGCCAAGGCGGAAGAAGACTCCCCGCCGGAACCCTCGGAAGAGGTTGCGTCCCAAGAGGCTGATCCCCCGAAAGCAGAACAAGAGACAGAGGCCGCGAAAGCGGAGGATGGCGGCGAGGCCGCCGCGGAAGTAGCGAGCGAACCGGAAGCCGCGAAAGCCGAAGCGGAAACCAAGGCCGCGCCGGAAAAGGATGAGCCCGAGGCGGCGAAAGAGGAAGCGCCTCAAGAGGCCGCCGAGAAAGCGGAGCCCGCCAAACCCGCTAAAAAAACGGCCGCGAAAGCGAAAAAAGCCGGTGGAGAGGAAGAAGAAGGCGAGAGCGCGGGCGAGGAAGCGGGTGAAGAAAGCTTCGAGGCCCTGCTGGAACAATACGACAAATTCCGCCAATTCCGCCCCGGCGACGTGGTCGAAGGGACAGTGGTCAGCATCGGGGAGCAGGAAGTGCTGCTCGATATCGGCGCCCGCGTCGAGGGGATGATCCCCACCTCCGAGCTCAAGGACGGCGAGGGCAATCTGCGTGTCAGCGATGGCGACTCTCTGACCGTCATGGTTTGCCGCTTCAACCCCGATGGCCAGTACATTCCGCTCTCTTTTGAGCGGGCGCGCGTCTCCCGAGTTTGGGATGAGATCGAGGAGAGCTCCAACAAAGAGAAGGTCATCAAGGGCACCGTGATCGAAAAGGTCAAGGGCGGTTTCATCGTGGACGTGGGCGTGCGCGCCTTCCTGCCCACCTCCCAAGCCTCGCTCAAACCACAAAAAGACATGCAGAACATTCTCGGCAAGGCCCTGGAGTTCAGCATCCTCAAAATTCAGCGCCGCCGCGGTAACCTCATTCTCTCGCGCCGGGAGTTGCTCCAGGCCGAATACGAGGAAATGCGCAAGGAGCTGTTCGGCAAGCTCACCGAGGGAGCGGAGTTGGATGGCGTCGTCAAGAATATCACCGATTACGGCGCGTTCATCGACCTGGGCGGACTGGACGGTCTGCTGCATATCACCGATATTTCCTGGGGCCGGGTCAACCACCCCCGCGACGTCCTGGAGCTGAACCAGGAGCTTCGCGTCAAGGTTTTGCGTTTTGACGCCGAAAAGGAAAAGGTCAGCCTGGGCCTGAAACAATGCACGCCTGACCCCTGGTTGAGCGTCAGTGAAAAATACCCGCCCGGAACCTCTTGCCAGGGCAAGGTGCTCAACCTTACCAGCTACGGCGCATTCGTGGAGCTCGAGCCCGGCGTGGAGGGCATGATCCATGTTTCGGAGATGAGCTGGACCAAAAAAATCCGCAACCCCGCCCAGGTGCTCAGCAAGGGTCAGGAAGTCAACGTCCGCGTGCTGGACCTGGACACCGAGAACCGGCGCGTCTCGCTCAGCCTCAAACAAACCGAGGACAACCCCTGGGAATCTCTGGCCAAGCGGTTCCCCGTGGGCAGCAAGGTCACGGGCAAAGTCCGCAACATTACCGATTTCGGCGCTTTCGTGGAAATCGAGGACGGGATCGACGGCTTGGTTCACGTGAGCGATTTCCGCTGGGGCGAACGCAACGCCAACCCCACCGATTTCGTGAAAAAAGGCGAAGAGGTAGAGGTGGTCATCCTGGCCGTGGACACCGAACATCACAAGGTCTCCCTGGGCATCAAGCAGATGTCCGCGGATCCCTGGATCGACTTCACCAACCACCATCGCGTGGGTGATGTGGTGACCGCGCCGGTCTCCAAAATTACCGATTTCGGGTTGTTCCTGAAACTCTCCGAGCACGTGGAAGGCCTCATCCGGCAGAACGAGCTGGACGCCAACCGCAAGCCGGATTCCTACAAGGAAGGCGAGGAACTGCAGGCCACGATCACGCGCATCAGCCATCGCGACCGCAAGGTGGACCTCAGCCGCCGCAAGCTGCACCAGCAGCAGGAACGCCAGGCCGTCATCGAGTACACCAAGAAGAACGATGACGGTGGCGCGACCATCGGCGACATCATGGGCGCGGAGCTGAAGAAACTCATGAAATAAACGCCATGAGTCCTTGGTAGCGCTTAGGAACGGCAACCCGCGGTGGGTTGCCGTTTTTGTTTTTGGGGACCATGCAAGAAGCCGAGGGACAAACGCCCATGAAAGACCAAACATCGGCGCCGCTAGAAATTGTGGCGGGTATCGTCTGCCGAAAGGGACGGGTCCTCATCTCGCGCCGTCCGGAGGGCACGCATCTCGCGGGTTATTGGGAGCTGCCGGGCGGAAAGCGCCGTCCCGGAGAAAGCGACCACGACACCCTGCGGCGGGAGATGTTGGAAGAAGTGGGCGCGCGCGTCATTCCAGGCGTCCTTTTTTATCAGACCCGCCATCGGTTTCCGGATCGGGAGGTACGCCTGCGCTTTTACCTGGCGGACCTGGCGCCGGATGAACGGCCGAGGCCCCTGGAAGTAGCCGAGCTCCGCTGGGTGGACGCGGAGGACTTGGCGCGCTATCGCTTTCCACCCGCCAACGATGCCCTGATGCCGTTGATCGCCCGCCACCTGGAGGGCTATGAAAAAGAATCGCCAAAATAGGTCCTCACATCCGAGAACTCAGGGCTTAATCCGCTGGGAAGCAAGCATGGGGAAGGTTTCCAGAGTCTCATCTGTTGTATAAAATTGGGGAGCGGCTTCTTCATTTGATGACCACAAGATTTCCTTCAATATATGAAATCAACGCTTTTCTGGTCGCATTCGATGCCGAGGGCAACTACGCCGTGAAATTTAAAACCGATGGCTAGCATTGGGATGGAGCTGGATCAGGAAGCGCCAGGAGCCTGGCCCGATCTCGGCATCGCGCTAGTTGAGAACCGGCCGGTTGTCGGTCGATTCCCACCACCACCAGGCTCGCTGGTCTATGCTACAATAGCCTCGGTTCTACATCCGGAACCTCTATTATTCCTAAGTCTCGCCGAGAAGCCGTCGCCTTTTTGGCTCTCTGATTCGTCTTCCAATCGGCCTCAGAAATACCAGGGTTTTTATTCCATGGCATCCCCCACACCCTTGTCGCTCGTTTCCGAACAGACAGGAATAAACTTTCGCAATAAAAAAGATAACTTCACCATCTTTACCCACTCCTCCAAGACGCGTGTGATTGTTTTCGGCCTGTTTCTTTCCTACCTCGCGTTTTTCCTTTTGTTCGTGGATTTTTTGCGCGACTCGTTGCGGGACTTGCACAACACGCCCATGGAGCTCGCCGCCCTGGGCAACCCGGAATTTTCACGCCTGGTGTTCTATTCCCTCTCCATCCTGGGCCTGCTCGCGGCGCTGCTCATTCTGTTGTATTTCATGTGGGCCCTGGCGGATATTTGGGGGCTTCAAATTTGGGCCAGCGAAAAGGAAATCCGCGTCCAGAACACCATCACGGGCAAGCTGTTGCGGCGCTTTACCGGCGTGGGCGCCATGTCCATGGAGGAAATCCTAGAGATTAAGGGCAAACGCCTCGCGACCTTTGTGATCGGTTCCAATCACAAGCTGCGCTTTTCACCCGTGGACCAGGTCGATGTTTTGATCGCCCACATTCTCGCCAATGCCAAAAACGCGAGCATTTCAGACTGAGCCCGCGCCCCATCCATGAGCGGGAAAACGGGCGGACATGCCGATATCCGGTCCCCAATCGAAAGGAGCAGCATGGATCGCGAACGCCAATACAAAAATCCTCTCGTGGAGCGCTATTGCTCGCGCGAAATGTCCTACATCTTCTCCAATGACTTTAAATTCAAGACCTGGAGACGGCTTTGGATTTGCCTGGCGAGAGCACAAAAGGACCTGGGCTTGGAGATCAGCAATGCGCAGATCGGGGAAATGGAGGCCCAACAGGAAAACATCAATTACGAGGCCGCTATTCAGCGGGAAAAAGAGACCCGCCACGATGTGATGAGTCATGTCTACGCCTTCGGATTGCAATGCCCCAAGGCGCGGGGCATCATTCACCTGGGCGCGACCAGCGCCTACGTGGGTGACAATACCGATTTGATTCAAATCAGGGATGGCCTGCAACTGGTGGCGCGCTTGTTACGCGCGGTGATCCGCGAGTTGGCGAAGTTCAGCGAGCAACACGCGGATCTTCCCACCCTGGGCTTCACCCATTTCCAACCGGCGCAGCTCACCACCGTGGGCAAACGCGCCTGTCTTTGGTTGCAGGATCTGGTGCAGGACTATCGCGATTTGGAGCACCGCCTGGAGACCCTCCGTTTCCGCGGCGCCAAGGGCACCACCGGAACCCAGGCCAGCTTCATGAAGTTGTTCGATGGAGACAGGGAAAAGGTCAAGGCATTGGACCGCGCGGTAACACGCGCCATGGGATTCCAAAAGGGTTACATCACGGGCCAGACCTACCCGCGCACCGTGGATGCGCGCGTGACCGCGCTGCTCTCCGGCATCGCGCAATCGGCCAGCAAGTTCTCTCATGACCTCCGCCTGCTGGCGCATTTGAAAGAAATGGAGGAACCCTTCGAACGCAATCAGATCGGTTCCTCCGCCATGGCGTATAAGCGCAATCCCATGCGCGCGGAACGAGTGTCCTCCTTGGCGCGGCATGTGATCACCACCGCACAATCGCCGGCCTTCACCGCGGCCACGCAGTGGTTCGAGCGGACCCTGGACGACTCCGCCAACAAGCGCATCACCATTGCCGAGTGTTTCCTGGGCGTGGACGCCATTCTACGCATCGCTCACAACATCGTTTCCGGATTGGTGGTGTACCCCAAGATGATCGAGAAGCACATCCGGGCGGAACTGCCCTTTATGATGACGGAAAATATTCTGATGGAAGCGGTTCAAAAGGGCGGCGACCGGCAGGAACTGCACGAACGCATTCGCGGACACTCGCTGGAGGCGGCAAGGGTCGTGATGGCGAGACAGTGGGGTAACTGTTTACTTAGCTCAGCTCTATTAACCACCTGAATGGAGAGTCGTGACCAGGAAAGAAAAAA
>JBGTRP010000029.1:0-19282 GCA_041940685.1 Acanthopleuribacteraceae bacterium | reverse complement strand
GACTGCAGGTCGCCCACCACGGGCGCTGCGTTGGCATTGGAGTCATGGCCGACGCCCAACTCCACGTAGCCCTTGAGGTTCTCGGGAATTTTTTCGTACAAGCCCTGAAGGGAATGGCCCTTGGCCTCGTTGGCCAGCATGCTGTCGAGCGTCTTGATGGATTCAGCCAACTTCATCATTTCCCCTTGCTCGGCCTGGGTGCGGTTCATGAGTTCTTGAACGACCCGCGTTTGATTCCCCGGCAAATCAATAAAGGGCCCGCCCAACATCTTGGGATTCTTCACCGCGTTGGCGTGCAGGCCCGGGGATTGGATATAGGACTGCATGATTTTCAGGTGTAGATTCGCGATGACCATGCCCAGCGTCTGCGGTACGATGAGCATTTGCCAGGCGTACCATTGATTGATCAGGGGCTCCATGAAGACATTGGATTTTAAATATAGCTTTTGGCCTGCCATGAATCTTGATTCTCCCGTATTTGGATTTTTATGTGCCGAGCGCCGCGATTTGGCCGTTCGCGCTTTCAACGGGCCGCCGCCAAGCTGCTATTTTAGGAAATCCGCCGCCACACGTGGGTAATGTGATGAACCGCCCTTCATTCCATTCGCGTCGTCCCGACTACTTACGTCTCATGATAACAAAAAAATACCGGCCTCATGTCCTAACAGATGAGCGATCGGTCCATTCTCACACTTTTCAAAAAAATATGGCGCAACTAATTTGTCAACTACAAGGGAAATTCGGCATTCTGAAAACCCCATGAGTTTTGATCGAAGCGGCCCCGATCAACCAACGAGGAGCACCGAGACCAAAGATGGACGGTCCCAGTGATTCATATCGAGGGAAAACCCTGCCTTATGCTGGTCGCCTGGTATCAGGGAAGGCTTTGCCATGATGGGATCGCCCCATTGGGACCCTTGGGGTTCCGGATCTTCCACGGGGCTCATGACCGGCGCCATGCAAGCCTATCGACCGCGGGGTGCCAGCGCCTCGAAGGGCAGGATTTGGGCCGTGGGCCCAACTACAGCAGGCGCTGAATATCGGCGGCCAGTTGCTTGACCTCATCAAGATCGGTTCCATCGTAGTAGCCGCGCACCATACCCTCGCGGTCGACGAGAATAAATTTCATGCTGTGATTGATGAGATGCTCGCCACCGACCTTGAACCCCTGTTGCGCGATGCCGTTCAGCGCGGGAGCGGGGCCCGTCAGAAAATACCACCGCTCCGGATCCGCTCCGAGCTTTTTGGCGTAACGGCTCAGCGCCTCCGGCGTATCGTTATTGGGGTCAACGCTGAAGCTGACCGATTTAAAGTCGGGCCTGTTCTTGAATTGCCTTTGCAGCAAGCTCATATGCGCGGCCATCTTGGGGCAGGGCCCCGCGCAGTTGGTGAAAAAGAAATCCGCCACCCATACCTGCCCGGCCAGCTTTTCCGGCGACCGGAACTGTTGATCCCCCGCATCCGTCAGGCTGAATTCCGGCGCCGAACCCATCACGGGCAAAGGCTTCAGCGAGGCCTCCGGTTCGTAGAGAAACAAGGCGCCAATGCTGACCATACCCATCAGAAAAAAGCCGACTACCAAAATAATCAAAACTCTCGGCTTCATTCTCCACTCCTTTGCACGGCCCCACCGCCGCCCCGGAAACAGCCGTTCCGCGGCATGAGGGGCCCCAGACCCAATGATCTAGATTTTCAAGACAATTTTAATGCCAAAACACAAAACCCATGGTAGCAAATCCAAGGGAGAAGAATCCATGGTTGATCTGGCCGGATTTTTGCTCCTTTTTGCCGACTATTCGGAAAAAGAAACAAATAAGGCCTCTGACCGTTCTATTTTACTTAAAATCTTTTGGGAAAGCGCGAGAAGTAGCATGAAATCACAACCTGAACCCTTAGATTTTTACCGGCCGCCCTTTCCAGGGCAAGAAGGCGCGGGAACCATGCCACTAGATGCGGCCCGCAATACTTTCAAGTTGTATCTATTTGTAGAGACAGATAGAATGCATTTGCCCTGCGGAGGTTACTCGTTTTGAATCGGGAACAAATGGAGCGGTGGCTCGCCCATCTCCAAACCATGGTGGAGGGTCTGGATCACATCGACCCCAAATTGCTGCCGCCCAGCTTTGCCGCGGAGGTCCTGACCCCCATTCGCACCGGCAAGCATTCCTTCGAAAAACTAAAATACAGATTGCGCATCCTCGAGTTGGCCAACGACATGGCGCAACTGAGCCTCCTTGCCGGGGAGCGATGTTGGTTTTTCTGGGAAAAAGCGGGGGAGATTTTGGCGGATTTCGCCCGCGCGGAGAGTTGCACCTTCCTGCGCTGGGGCAGTGGCAGCGTCCTCAACAAGATACACCCGGTACAGGCCGAAGAGGACACCAAGGAACATCACTGGCCCGACGGAAGGGAGGAGGATCTGATCCGAATCGAGGAGGCGGGACCGCAACAGACGCTTTTCCTGCGCATCGGCGCGCGCACGGCCTATCCCCTGGTCCTGCAATTCGAGAGCGCCAACCCCGTGCCTCTCATTTTGAGCGAGCATTTGGAGTCGATGCTGGAAGCGGGCGAGACGTTCTTTGAAATTTTGATTCGCCATGTTCCCGACCCCCCGATGCCCAAGAGCCTCGAGATCGTGGCCGAGAGCGAGGAAGAAAAAGAAACCGCACCGCGCATTCTTGGCGAGGAGCCGAGCTTCCTCAAGGCTCTGAAATCGGTGGAACAGGCCGCCACATCCGATGCCAGCGTATTTCTCATGGGGGAATCCGGAACCGGGAAAGAACTGTTTGCCAAGCATCTTCACCAACTCAGCGGCCGCAGCGAGGGGCCCTTCGTGCCCATCAACTGTT
This sequence comes from Acanthopleuribacteraceae bacterium, assembly GCA_041940685.1. Taxonomy (GTDB): domain Bacteria; phylum Acidobacteriota; class Holophagae; order Acanthopleuribacterales; family Acanthopleuribacteraceae; genus JBGTRP01. Next base: position 16,436 of record JBGTRP010000029.1, on the reverse strand, counting down.
CGGCCATTCCCCACGAGCTCATTGAAAGCGAAATGTTCGGTCATGAGAAGGGCGCTTTCACGGGAGCCTACTACCGCAAAATCGGCAAGGTAGAACAGGCGCACGGCGGAACCCTGTTCCTGGATGAAATCGGCGAGATGCCTCTTCCCTTCCAGGCAAAGCTCCTGCGGTACCTGCAGGAAAAGAAATTTTCACGCGTGGGCGGTAATGCCGCCAATTTTTCTGACGCGCGTATCGTGACGGCCACGCACCGTGATTTGAAACGCATGGTGGCGGAGAAGGCCTTCCGCGAGGATCTCTACTACCGCATCAACGTCATTCCCGTCAGCATCCCCCCCCTGAGGGAGCGCGGCAAGGATATCCTGCTGCTGAGCCGGTTTTTCTTCAAAAAATATATCTCTAAAAGCAGGGCCAGCAGACGCAAGGTGGACGAAACCGTTTTCGACGCATTAGAGCAGTACGACTTTCCCGGCAATGTGCGCGAGTTGGAAAACATCATCCAGCGCACGGTGGTAATGACCCAAAAACCGGTGATTCACGTGGAGGACCTGCCCGAGGAGGTCCGCACCACCCATGAACGCCCGCCCTTGGAGCGGTTCAGGCTGCATCCCTTCGAAAAATTCGACCATTTCCTGCCGCAAAACCGGGAAACCCTCAAATCCATCAAGCGCGAGGTCGATCGGGTGGCCTTCAGTTACCAGCGCGACCTGGACCGGCGCTTTCTGCTTTACCTGCTGGAGCAGAGCAATGGCTCGGCACGGAAGGCGGCGGAGCTGGCCTCCATCAACCGCACCCTCTTCTACAAGCTGTTGAAACGGGCCGGCCTGGACATCGGGCTGTTGAACAAGAGCGGGACATGACGCGGAAACCAGGCGATCCGATCAAGCTGGGCATCCTGCTTTCCGGCGGCGGCACCACCTTTCTCAACCTCCATCAAAGGATTCAGACGGGTTCGTTGCGGGCCGAAATCACCGGGGTGTTCAGCTCGAGGGCCAAGGCAGCGGGACTGGCGCGGGCCATGGACTTGGGGTATCCCTGCCTCCATTTCAAACGCTCGGCCTTTCCCGACGATGAAGCCTACAGCGCGGCCATCCGTGAGTTTTTTCAGAACCTGGGAGCGGAGCTGCTCGTTCTGGCCGGTTTCCTGCGCCGCTTTCTGCCCGGCGATGCCTATAACCAACGCTGCATCAATATCCATCCCGCGCTGTTGCCAGCCTTTGGGGGTAAGGGTTTCTACGGTCATCATGTGCATGAGGCGGTCTGGCGTCATTCCTGCAAAATTTCCGGCTGCACCGTCCACATGGTCAACGAACGCTACGATGAGGGCGCCATTCTCGTTCAGGAAGCCGTTCCCATCAGCCATGAGGATCAGCCCGAGGATATCCGACGCAAGGTGTTTGAGCTGGAGTGCGAGGCCCTCCCAAGGGCGATCGCCTATTTTGTGGAAGACCGGGTCCGTATCGAGCAGGGGCGGTCCATCATTCTGCCCCCGTCCCGCCCCGGCGGGAGTTGAGGCTGCTTCCTTAAGCCATCGAGACATGACCGCGGACTACCCGTTCATGTGTCCTAGCGGGATACATCCCGGCCGGGCTAGGCTTACGGAAGACAGCCTGTCGGTATCCCTCAGAAAACAGAGGTCTGAGGGCAGAAATCAGAAAGCACAAACTTTTCCCCCCGCCATCTGGGTTCTGCTCCATAAAGACTGGAGCCTTGGCGATCCAGACCCGACACCAAAGGCAAGGATTATGGTTCCAAGGCGGCTAGAGCCAATAGTTGGAAGGTCAAACCCGCGGGCTCCATGGCCCGGGGACCAGATTCAATCGGGAAAACACGGAAACGCCCTCCCGTGAAATCGATCACTCGAAAAAATACAGCCTTTGTGATATAATTTTTGCGCCTACAGTAATACATTACCTGCCGTGGCATGTTTTATAGCAAAGGCAAATCCAATGAAAAAGCGAGTTTCTTATGGCGAATGACAGTTCCTTGAAAGGGTTGGCGTGTATGACGCTCCTCGGTTTCTTCTTAATCCTGAGCTGCATCTCGCCCAAGACCAGACTTGCCTCGGAGGCGACCACGACCCAATCCGGAGACGCGTCGCCGGATAGTAAGGTAATCCAACCGGGGCGCAAGTTTCAAGCGGAGCCCCCCCCCGGCCTGGAGGTCAAGGCGCTGGAGGGAACGCTCATCGAAAGGTCGGCTCAGTACAACGCCATTCGAAGACCTGGCGATCAGAATATCAGGCTGACCGAAATTCCCACCATCGCCGCCAAGGGCGCAAAAAAGCAGAAGCCGAGGCTCACCGGGAAAGTTGGTCCGGCAACTTCCCCAACGGCCTCGCCCGCCCAAAGAGTGCTTTCCGACAGCTTCGATTCCACGGATTTCGACGACAACATCACCACCACGGGTTCGGTTTTTATTCCGCCGGATTGTTCCGCGGCCGCGGGCCCCGACCATCTGGTTAACGTGGTCAACACCACCATCCGTTTCCACCAAAAGGACGGCACCCTGGACCTGCAGACCTCGCTCGCCAGCTTTTTTGCGCCCTTGACCCCATTGAACGCCACCTTCGACCCCAAGGTCATCTACGACCAGTACGAGCAGCGTTTCGTGGTGGTCACTCTGGAAAGAACCGATACCGCCAATGGAGATCCCTTTAATTCCTCGCGTGTCTTTGTGGCGGTTTCCGACGACGCGAACCCCAACGGCAGTTGGAGCGTGGTGGCCTTCAACACCATGCTCACCATCGGCGCTTTTCCCCACTGGGCGGATTACCCGGGATTCGCCGTGGACGAGGAGGCGGTTTACATCGCCTTGAACATGTTTCGCTTCCTCGGCGCGGGCGGCAGCTTCGGCGGCACGAGGCTGATCGTGATCGACAAGGGCGTGGCCGCCGGTTTTTATGCGGGCGGCGCGGTCTCGGCCTCTTTGTTTGATCCCTATGCCGGGGGCGGCTTCGCCGGAACCACCCAGCCCGCGCACACCTTCGATGCCCCGCCGGCGGGAGTGGGCACCTTTCTCACCCTTTTTTCCGGACTTACCGATGGGGTCTCCGAATATATCCAGGTCAACCGCCTCGACAATCCATTGACCGCACCGGCCTTTACCAATCAATTCGTCAATATCGGCAATATCGATGATCTCGCCGCGGCGCTGCCCTCCGCGCCCCAGTTGGGCACCGCGGCCACCATCGAAACCAATGACCGGCGCACCCTGCACGCGGTCTGGCGCAACGATTCGCTCTGGACCACGACGACCATCGACCCCAAGGCCGGCGACCCGGACGCGGGCGAGGCCACCGCCCATTGGGTCGAGATCGACACCACCGCGCTGGGCGCCCTCAGCCTGGCCGACAGCGGCAGCATCGGCGGTGAGGATATCGCCATCGGCACCCATACCAGCTTCCCGGCCATCGCCGTCAATGACAACGGCGACGCCACCATCGGCTTCTCCGCCTCGGCCTCCGCTATTTACCCAGGCGCCTATTTCGCCACCCGCAGCCCCCATGACACGGCCGGCACAACCGGCGGTTCCGAGACGCTGCGCGCGGGTCTGGATTTTTACATCCGCACCTTCGGCGGCACCAACCGCTGGGGCGATTACAGCGGCATCGCGGTCGACCCGGAAACGGATTGCTTTTGGGTTTACAACGAATACGCGCTCACCCGAGGCACCCCCACCCTACCCGGCCCGGAAGATGGCCGCTGGGGCACCGCCTACGGCTTGGTGTGCCCCTGCGATGAGGAGTTCAACCTCACCGCGGGCCAGTGGGACCTGATCACCCTGCCCTGCGATACGGGCCAACCCAACACCGTGGCGGAAGTTTTCGGCGACGATTTGCCCATCGCCAACTACAATACCACCTGGACCGTCTATGAGCGGGACGAGGTCAACGACCAGTACATTCAAATGGCGCTCGGCGACATCCTGGCGCCCGGAAACGGCTATTGGATCAAGACCTTGGACACGGGTCAGTCGGTTACCGTGGAGGGCTCCACCAATCCCGTGTTGACCATGCCCTTGGAGGCTCACGCCACGAACGGCCGCTTCAACATGATGGGCCATCCCTTCACCTTTGACGTGGACTGGGCTGATGTTCAGGTAATCGATGGCCCCTCCACCCTAACCCTCGCCCAAGCGGACCCGCTGATCGGTATGGTGCGCGCCTGTGACATGGTCCCCCCCGATCCCACCTGCGTCATGTCCAGAACCGCGTTCAAGTGGACCGGTTCCGCCTATGAGTCCTTCGACGGCATCACCATGGGCGCCGAGGGTACGCTCAACCCCTTCGACGGCATTTGGGTCAAGGCATTCAAGAGCGGCATCTCCTTGCGGATACCGGCCATCGCGGCGGGCCCCATGGCGCCGCCCATCTCGAAACCATCCGAAAACAGCGAGTGGTTCGTGCGTCTTGTTGCGCGCACCGGGAACCTGGAATCGAGAGGCACGGTCTTGGGCCAGTTGCATGACAGCCTCGATGGTTTCGACGCCCATGACCTTATCGAGTTTCCTCCCTTCGGCAATCCCTATCTCAACATCGTTTTTGTCCACGACGATTGGGCGGCCCATTCCGGGGTCTACCTCACCGATTACCGCGCTTTCGACCAATCTCGAAAAGCGAAGGAGTGGACCTTCGAGGTGCGCTCCTCCCAAAGAGGCGCCGTGGAGCTGAGTTGGGAGGGCGATGCTCGGGCGCTCAGGGGCGTTCGACTGCTCGACCCGCAAACCGGTAAAAGCATTGCCGTCAAGCCGGGTGGGAAATTCGTTTTTCAACTCCAGGCCGACAGCAAAACGCTCATATGGAGAAGGGAAAGCCCATGATCTCCCTTTCATACTCCCTAGGTAGGAGAATTCATTCATGAATCAAGACCATCCCCATCCTCCCCCGCGAAACAAAAGAAAAGCGTACAAAAAGCCCGAGATCCAGCAGTATGGGATCATCGAGCCCAGCATGCAGGGCTCGCTCGGCGACCCCCCTGACCCTCCGATCCAACCCCAGAACCCCTTTATTCAGCCATGATCGATCCCGATAAAACGTTGCTTTCGCTGTTGCAACGGGGCATGGCGAGACCAGGCGGTTATGTCCGGCTGACCGTGCGCGGCGCATGCATGACGCCAATCATTCGCGATGGCGACCGAATCACCGTCTCGGGGGAAACGGGCGCCGTTAAACCCGGCGACCTCGCGCTCATCCGCACGGCCTCGGGTGGCTGGGCCTGCCACCGCCTGCTGGGTTTCCGGGGCCGAGGCGCGATTCTCGCCGGCGACCATGCTTCTCCTCCATCTCTGCATGCGCCAGCCGAAATTTTAGGCAAGGTTGTCGAGGTGGTGCGTGGCGACCGCATGCTGATCCCGCACCAGGCACCAATGGCCTACCTGGCGCCCCTTCTGGCGGCACTCAAGCTTCGCGCGGATCATGCAGCCGGCTACCGTCGCAAGAGTCTGAAACTGCTCCACGTTTTGTTGCGCCGGTTGCTTGGGTTCCAGTGGTATCTTGTGAGAGCGAGGCCAAAAACCAAAATGGGGCAAGAATCTTGCGAAATGCGGGCATGACTCCATCCGCTCACCGCTGGACCCGGGCCCCCTCCGCGGTAGCGGAACATGTAGAAGGCGATTGCCTGATCCTGGATCTGGAGAGTGGGCGGTATTTCGGGATAGGCGAGGTCGGCGGCTTCATTTGGCGGCTGCTCGACGGCGGGCGGAGCATCGAGGAAATTGCGGACCGAGTGGCCAGGCACTACGAGGTCAGCCGGGAACGCGCGGCCGAAGATGCACAAGAACTCGTCCAACAATTGTCTGAACTTGGCCTGCTTCAGGACCTCGCGGGGTAATGGTCAAGGGTGAAGCCATGAGGCTGGTCATCGATGATGGCTTATCGTTCGAGCTTTTTGGGCTCCATCCACTGTTGAAATCCGCTATCCGACAACGCCTGCCCTATTTTCTCGATCGTGAGCCCGGTCCGGGCAGCGCCCGTATCTCGATTGGAAACGATCCTCCAAGAGAATCCTTTCACTTCGACCACAAGGGCCCATTGCTCCAAATGGACCAACTGCGCATCTACCGCCAGCGGCAGGCATTGCTCTTCGAGGTCCCGGGCATTCTTGGTTGGTGCTGCCCGGAAAAGGGGCTTGCGGCCATTCGGGCGAACCAGCCCACGAGCGTCATGGCCCACGCCTTTGTCAACCTGGCTCTTGGCTCCATGCTGATCGAACTGGCCCTCCCGTTCGAACGCTACGCCGTCCATGCCGCGGCTATCGCCCTGGAGGGACGCGGGATCTTGCTGCCGGGTCCCAGCGGATGCGGAAAGTCCACTATTTATCGCCATGCCGAGGGTTCGGGGTTTCAGCTATTGTCCGATGACCTGGTTTGGCTCTGGCCGGGAGAGCAAGGCATCCGGCTGCTGCCATTTCCACACCCCAGCGATGGGCGGCCCTGCCGGCCAACCACATCGTCGGCCAGCTTGGATTTCATGGTTTTCCCGGAGATCGGGAAGCCCGAATCGAGCCGAATCGCTCCTCTGGAGCTGCGCCCGGCCCTTGACATTCTTCTGAGGCAGAGTGGGTTTTTGACCGACGGCCCCCTCGCGGGCAAGCGTTTTCGGGCCATGGTGCGGGCCGCGGCATCCGTTCCCCGTTACGAACTCCTCGCGGGAGCAGATCCGGGGAAAACCTCCAAGCTCCTCAAGCGACTCCTCCAGGGAAATTCTGCCGATCGGGATGCGCTCACTCCTCGGTCAGGTCTTTAACCACCTGGGAGAAGGGACATTTGGAAGCCGAACCCGCGGCTTTGCCATCCTCCCCGGTCGACTTGGCCGTCGGGGGATGGGCGCCGCCTAAAAAGCCGCGCATCATTTCCAATGGCGGCGGCGCTACCTCGCTCCCGCCGATCTTGACCCCCAGCGTCCGCACCAACTGGGTTTCCTGCGGATTGGTTAGCATGGTCACGCCCCAATCACAACTGGGACAACGAAAGGTGACCGGCAAGGAACCATCCTCATCCAGTCCGGGCGAGGCGTCGAATTTCATGGGTTCATCGCATTCCACACATACAAATTTCATGTTTCCACCTTGCTTTGTTGGGATGTGATGCTGGCAACCAGCGCCCCGCAGACCTCCAGCAGCGCTTCGCCCGAGGGCGTATGAGCAAACCGCGACAAAAATGGCCAACCCTCATCGCAGGCATGAGTCATGCGCGGGTCGAAGGGAACCCTGCCCAGGAGGGGCAGGCCCTGGTAATCTGTCTCCAGGCCCGCGCCGAACAAGGGCCGCTCCCTATCGCAGCCCTCGCAATAATAACCCGTCATGTTCTCGACAATACCGGTCACCGGCGCCTTGAGCACCTCCCGCGCCATGGAGATGCCGCGTTGGACCACGAGCCGGGAAACGCGGGAGGGAATGGTGACTACCAGGGTGCCGTCAAGGTCGCCCAACAATTCACAGAGCGTGGCGAACTGGTTGGTGCCCGGCGGCAGGTCGACCAGTAAATAGTCGAGCGCGCCCCACCGAGTATCGGTGAGGAACTCCCGCAGGGCATGCATCTCCAGCATTCCCTTCCATGCGAAGGACTCTTCTTGCGGACCCTGCCAATACACGGGCGATCGCTCTTCCGGAAGCAGGAAGTCCATGGACATGAGCTTAATGCCGGAATCGGTTTCCACGGGAGCAATGCCGTTACCGCCCATTTCAAGCCCTTGCCCGCGCACCCCGAACATTTGCGCGAGCGATGGGCCGTAAATATCGGCATCCAGGACACCCACCGCGAACCCGTTCCGCGCCAAGCCCACGGCGAGGTTGGCGGTCATTGTGCTCTTGCCCACGCCGCCCTTTCCACTCATCACCGCAATTTTGCTTTTGATTCCAGACATTCTGGAGCGAAGCCGGCTCCTGTGATCCGCCAACTGGCCGGCGACATCGGAGCCGCCGTCTCCCACCAGGTCCCGATAGCGTTTGACCATAATTCCAATCCGCCGCGTACGCGGCCCAGGTTACCGCGCTTCGGCCGGCCCTCGCCGGCCTCGCTTCCTTCAGACGGGGGTCAACCCCCGAGAACCTTTGGCAACCAACCCATGAGCAGCCCCACCGTGGCGCCATAAGCCACGTGCGCGATGACATGCGCCGCCATGTCCTCCGGTTGCAGGCGGCGAAACTCTTTAATCGGGTGGTATTGCGCCACCGAAATAACCAAAAATAGGGTGACCATGAGACCATGCACGAAGCCGATCAGGGTACAGACCACCACCATCAGCATAATGCTGCCATGGGCGTCCGGAGCCGTGGTGAGAAAGAAGGCGTAGCAATAGGCAAAGACTATGCCGCCGATGGTGTAGGCAATGGCGCCGGGAAGGAGCGCATTTTCTTTTTTCTTGGTGATGATGGAGCCGAGCGCCCGGATCATTTGCGTTTCGGGTAGGTGCAAGAAACGCGACCTTCTCAAGAAAAAGGACATGACGATCACGCCGCCAAGCCCCGCCAAAAAAGGCACTATTGAAAGCACCATGTGGTCTCCTTTCCGCTTATCCGACCCCGGCTATCCCAAACCCGGGAGAGAGGCGCCGTGGAAAAAGCATCGATTGTGGTTTTCCTTTGATCCCCTCTGGAATTTTCCACTAACCATAGCTCAATTCCGCGGCTTTGACAACCGAAACCCCGCGAGGCGGTCGCCCATACGGACGGGTCCCGTTAGACTCCCATAAACCTTTGCTGGCAACCACTTCCACGATGAAACCGAGTCCAATTCGCGGCCATGGCCTGAGGAATCCGGCTTCCCGCGGGAGGCAAAAATCCAAGGAAAACAGCGTTCCCGGTTTTTGTTCCAAACCCCGACCCATGTTGGGTTAGAATAAAAGGCTCAGCAGAACTGGGTCCGGTACTTTTTGGGTCCGCGGTGGGCGCGGACCGATGCCGCCATGAAGGAGTCGTTGATGACGGAGTTTTTGATCATTATTTTCGTAATTGTTGGTGCCGTTACCAGCTACGCTCTGGGTTACTTCCGCGAACGCAAGGTCATCGAGCCGCCGGAGGCCATGCCCGAGTTGCCCGACGATCCCGACGGTAGCCTGCGCGCCCTGTTCGAGGCCTACAGTGAAGAGGTCAAGGCAAAATACCTGCGCAACCACGGCCGCCGGCGGGCCGACAAGTTCCTCAAGGAGTTTACTCTCGGGACGGTCCATTTCGCGATTTTCATTGGCATGGCCATCGCCTGCTCGACCATACCCTCGCTAGCCCCGGGCGCCGCGGCCACCGAGATTCTGGTAGGCCTCGCCTTTTTGACCATGGCCCTCAAAGCCGGCCAGCTCACCGCGTCCAAGGAGACCGTGGAGCGCAAAGAACAATTGCTCATCCACCACACGGAGTTGGTGAACCTGGCCCGCAAGAACATGATGGCGCATTGTGACAAGGAAGACTGGGTCAAGGCGCTGCATATCCGCGACGAGAAAACGCCGCTACATTATTAACGGAAACCTGAGGAACGGACGTTCACTCATCACCGGGGTTCGGCAATGGACTCGCCTGTCATGCATAACAACAACGAGGGCATTCTGGAAAAGCGTTATTGGCGGATCGGACCCTATCTGCTTTCCACCTGGGCATGCCTGCTCTACCACCTAATCATACTCGCCTTCGCCTTGCCCCGTCTGGGGCCGCGGGGCTGGACTTTTCCGCTGTATGCGCCGGGTGAATACGTGGAGGGCGGTTACCCCTTGTTCTGGCTGGTATACCTGTGTCTGCCGCTGCTCGCGCGGGACATTTTCCTGAGCAGGAAACAAAAGCGGCCGCTCCCAAAAGAAGTCAAATTTTGCCTGGGATGGGTGCTCCTCGGTTTCGCGCCCATCTACCATTTCATTTTCGGTTGGTTCTGAGCTTCGGGGCCTATTCCACCCACTTGCCGGCCTCCGCCTCGCCGCGCCAGTATCGGGCCGAGGCTTGGAAACCAAGTCTGTTCAACACGGATTCGGCCATTTCGCTTTCGTGAAGCCGCGATACGCGGATGTTCGTCCCAACCTCATGGCAGACCGCGCGCAACAAAAGGTTTTGGTAGAGCGGCCCTCGTTCGCGGTCATCCATGCCGAAGCGGTCGATCTCCACCAGGCCGGAGCCCGGCTCCAGGCGGTACAACAAAAAGGCCTCGATCCGATCGGGTGAGGCCAGGGCAAGGCCTCGGGACCGTGGTTCCCGATTGGCCAAGGTTTCGCGCGCGCGCTGCCAACTTTTCTCGGAGCCTCGCCAGAAATGGGGAAGCGCCGCGACATCGTCCAAATTCACCGGCTGAATGGCGTCGCTGGGATCGAGCGGCGGCGGCGGTCTGACAAGACGGTAATCGGTCAAATACTCCTCGCCTCCAAAGCCGGCCCGTTCAAAGAAACCGCGCAAATTTCCCCGTTCCAGAGGAACTTCCACAAGTATCTTGGGCGGACCGATAATCGCCAGTTTCTGGTTGATGGAGTGCAGCATGTGAAGCGCATGGCCCCGCCCCTGATGGCCGGGCTTGACGCCCACGCGTTGGATCAGCGTTTTTCCCTCCCGTTTGGCGCCGACCATCACGGCTACCGGTTGGTCCCCCTCCATGCCCACCATACAACTGCTGGCCCAAACATTGAGCTCCACCGCCTCCCGTTTGAGCATTTCCAGATCCAGGGGCGCCGAATCCGCAAAGTGAACGATATAGCAATCGTTGATGGCGGTCACGATGAGCGGCAGGTCATCGGGTCGGCAAAAACGGTAGGAGACCATGGGGCGTTTCCAGCGGGCGCGCTAGGAACCAAAACCGGGCGGTCTTGGAAAGCGGACCGCCATTTGCGACCGGATCTCGTCCATCAGGGCCTCGGTAATTTCGCCATGGCCGTGCTCGGCCGCGTAGGCTTCCACGCGTTTGACGACCATGCCGCGCACGAAGGAGGGAACCCGTTCCAAACGGGCGCGCGCCTCGGGCCGCCAGCGGATCTCGCGGGCGGGAGGTTCAAGGCCATACACATTACCCTGTTGGAAGGTGATCGTTTTTCCGCCGAATTGACCGGGTTCGTATACACACCATGGGTCTTCAGCCATGACATCCTCGCCGTGACCATAGGCGCGGGCCCGACAACCGCCGCAGGCCGCGTTGAACTCACAGCTCCCGCAACGGCCGTCCAGTTGCTTGCGCGCCCGAATGGTCTGAAACAATTCGGAGTCCTCCCAAATCTCCTTGAAGGAAGTCTGCCGCAGGTTGCCGCCATAGAGCGGGAGGTAGGGACAGGGCGTTACATTTCCGTCCGGCCGGATACCCAGATAGTGGGTACCCGCCGGGCAGCCGCCCGCGCCCGCGGCAAAGGTTTTCAGGAACTTGGAGCCCGGCTCTTTTTCATAGAGCACCCGCTGGTAATGGGGCGCGCATTTGGCGTTGATGAGCATGCGGCCGTCGAACTCTTTTTGCAGCGAGATCAGCTCGGCCATGGCGGCCTCGTATTCTGCGGGCGTGATATCGCTGATATAGGTTCCCCGTCCCGTGGGCACCAAAAAGAAGAGGTTGAACACATGGGCGCCCAACTGGAAGGCAAGCCTGGCGATATCGGTAATTTCGCTCAGGTTATGCGTGCCGATGGTGGTTTGAATGATGAAGGGCAGTCCCTTTTTCTTGAGGATTTGCGATCCGTTTTTGGTGTTTTGCCAGGCGCCTTTTACGCGGCGGAAACGATCGTGAACCTCTGGAGACATGGCGTCCAAGGAGAGACTGACGCCCTTGATGCCCACCTCGATCATCCGGTCCGCCAACAGTTCGGTGACCAGCACCCCGTTGGTTCCCATGACGCACCACAGCCCCTTTTGGTTGGCGTAAGCCGCCAATTGGAAGATATCCGGACGCAGCAGCGGTTCGCCGCCGGTCATGATGAGCAGCGCATTGGGGTTGACCTCGACAAGTTCATCGATCACGCGCAGGCATTCCTCGGTGGACATTTCACCGGCAACCACTTTTTTCTGCAGCGGGCCGCCCTCGATATAACAATGCTCACACTTGAGGTTGCAACGCTGCGTCAGGTTCCAGGAAATGACATGGGATTGGAACAACGCCCCGGAATCACCATCATTGAGTTGGGCGCGCGGCCCTTGCTTTTTTTTGTTGAAAATGGCTGTGCGCATCTTTGTTCTCCATTCCGGGCGGAGGTACGCCACGCGGCCCGCCAATCCGAGCGCGGCTACACCGCCGCCACCAGGTCCGGCTTGGTTCGCTGCAAGCTGGCAAGCGCGGTCTCGGCGGCCCGTTCCCCTCCGGCAATACAATCGGGAATGCCTACCGCGCTCTCGGCGCTTCCCGCCAAAAACAGCCCCGGCACGGATGCGAGCGTGGTTTTCAGGCGCTTTTTCTTGGCGGCAAAACCCACCTCGATTTGCGGCATGGCCTGAGGGTAACGCATGACCAGGGCGTCCAATGGTTGATCCTTAATTTGCAGAATGGGAGCCAACTCGCGGTGAACGCGCCGCCGCAGTTCCCCGTCATCCCAAGCCACAAGCTCCGGATGTTTGGCGCCGCCCACGAACACGCGCAACACCGCCCATTCATCCGGAACCCTATCCGGAAACTTATTGCCCACGAAGTTGCAGGCCAAAAAGCACTTGCCCTCGGATTCCGGCACGAAAAAGCCGTTCGCGCTTGGGGCAACCCCGATATCGGAGCGGCGGTAGAGAAGGTTGAGCGTGACGCAGGACGCGTGCGCGACCGTGCCCAGTTCCCGCGCCAAGAGAGGCGCGGCCTCCGCCACGAGGCCTGCAGCGGCATGGGCCGGGCAGGCGAGAATGACGCGGTCGGCCTTCAGGCAAGCGCCGTTTTTCAGGGGGACGCGCCAAGAGCGGGAGCGATGATCAAACACGAGCGGTTCGGCCTCCGTGGCGGTAGAGATCCAATCTGGCGGCAAGGCCGCGGCCAGGGATTCAACCAGTTGCCCCATCCCCTCCCGAGCCGAGAAAAAAGGCCGATGATTCGCGGCCTTATTGCCGTTTTTGTGGGCGAGGGCGCGGTATCCCTTGATCAAGCTGCCATACCGTTTTTCGATCATGGCCAATTGCGGCATGATCATCTCGCGGCTCAATCGATCCGCATCAGCTAGGAAGATACTGGCCAAAATGGGTTGCGCCACGCGCTCCAACACCTCCACGCCCAAACGGCGGCGCACCATGGACCCGATACTTTCGTCGCCGGCCTGGGGTGGGGCGGCGATAAAGGGTTCGCGCGCCATTCGCAACTTGCCGCGTGGAGAAAAAATCGGAGAGCGCAGGGTATCCCAAAAACGGGTGGTCGTCACGCCTTTGAAGCCCGTGGGCAATCGATGAATTTTGCCGCGGTTGAGGATGTGGATGCCCCCGTTCTGGCCGGGATAGACCAGTTCATCTTCCAGACCCAAACGGCGGCAAAGATCCAAACCAGCGGGTTTTTGGGTGAGTACGGAATCGGGACCCGCCTCGACCAGGCAATTGCCGAAGCGTTCCGTGCGAATGAGGCCTCCCAGCCTGGAGGAAGCCTCCAACAAACTCACGGCAAGGCGGAGCCCCCGCTCCTGAGCAAGTTGCCGGAGCTTAAATGCCGCGCTCAGCCCGGCGATGCCGCCGCCAATGATCACCACCCGGCCTGGATTTCCCGAACGGGCTTGAATGGGATTGGTGGATTGGGATGAGGTCTCGCGCATGTTGCCGGCCTTTTTGCTGTACGACCTTTCCGGTTAAAGAAAAGGTCCGGAGGAGCACTTCCAACCGGACCCGCTGTTTGGCTGAATACCCGAGTGTCCTTCCCGCGCCGAAGCCATCGGCTTAGGAGGCGCGGGTTTGGGGATCAATCATTCCAGAAATCTTCCTCGGCGCTTTCCTCTGCCAGTAGATCCGCCTGCTCCTGCAGCCAGGCGTCGAACTCGTCCTGCGTTTCCACGGTGAGAAAGCCCTTCATGCGGTAATGACCGAGACCGCAAAGCTGGGCGCAGGCAATTTCACTATTGCCCGTTTGGGTAGGCACGAACCACACGGGAATATCCATCCCCGGGATGGTGTCCTGCTTGATCCGCATATAGGGCAGGCTGAAACAGTGGATGACGTCCTTGCTGCGCAGGTGGATGATGGCGGGTTTGTCCACGGGCAGGTGGAGTTGGTTGAGGGTGACGATATCATCGGCGCCCGGACCATCGCGGTCGAGGCCGAGCGGGTTGGTTTCCGCGTTCAACAGAGAAAGGTCCGTGTTGCCGAATACCCCGTCAGGACCCGGGTAGTGGATATTCCAGGCAAATTGCTCGCCGGTCACCTGAACCACGATCGCATCCTTTTCATCGGGAAAATCGTCAACCCGGTCCGACCAAAGGGGAATGGCGAAACCGATCAGGAGCACGACCTCGATCAGGGCCACGGTGACCTCGACATAGGTCGACATCCTGCTTTTCACGCCCGCGTAGTTGGCGCGGGGATTCTTACCGCTCCGAAAACGAATCAGGACCACGGCAAAAAAAGCGCCCCAACCCACGAACAGCACCAACATCAGAATATGAATCAGCAGCATGGTGTAGTCGATTGCGGCGCCATGCGCCGCGTGATTGGGGGGAAGTCCCAATAACTCAGTCATTCTGTCCTCCATTAGCTTGCGAAACGGCCAGGGTAGGCTTGCGGCCGGAACGCGCCTTCAAACGAATGACCACGAAAGCCGCGATCATTCCCAGCAGGGTCAGGTAGGTAACCGCGAGGAGCGTGAGAATCGCCGCTTCCATGCCTTTGGTCTGGGGGTCATCGGGATTGCCGAAGCAAACCTCGCAGGCCTTGCTCGCCGATGGAAAGGCCATCAGCAAGAACACCATCCAGACCGAGAAACGCCGCATCCAGCTCTTCATCGCGCGGGACCGCCTCCGTTTTTGAATTTCTTTATGAACCGGGTCAGATAATAAACCAGCGCCAAGCCAAAAACCACCGACATCACGCCCACCACCATCAGGCCCGTTTCCGGGGCGCCGCGGTATTGGTTAAAGCTCCAGACCGCGAAACCAAAGGAGAACAAGATGCAGACGATCATGAATAGAATGTGGAAATGCTTGATATGCATGGCTACCTGCTTATGGGATCGTAATTCTGAAACAGGGGCAGGCCCATCATCACAATGAAAAACACCGCGCCTAAAATCAGCACGGAATAGATGAGGGTCTTTTCCGATATCAGATGCATGAAATAGGCGCCCACCAACGACGCCTTCACCGTGGCGATCAATAGGGCGACTATGATATTGCCGGTATGGCCCAGATCGATCGTGCTCGCGTAAACGGTAAGCACGGTCAAGACGAGCAGGACGCCGAATACAATGATCGCCTGACGTAAGAGCTTTTTAACGGCTTCGGGATTGGCGTGGTCCATGACGACTCCTTTAAAGCAGATACAGGATGGGGAAGAGGAAAATCCAAACCAAATCGACAAAGTGCCAATAGAGACCGGCGATCTCAATGCGGTTGGTGAACCGCTCGGGTTGGGTTTTCCACATGGCGCTGCCGGGGAAGAGGTAGTACACCATGACGATGATACCGCCGACCACGTGCAGGCCATGGAGCCCCGTGAGGGTGAAGTAGATGCCCAGAAAATTGTTTTTGCTGGGATAGTAAAGGTGGTGGATCTTATCGCTGTACTCAAAGTATTTCACGACCAAGAACACGAGGGCCAAAAAGACCGTGATCCCCAGGTAGATCTTGAACTTGCGGAAGTCTTTGAGCATCAGGCTCCCCCAGGCCATGATGACGGTGATACTGGAGGTGATCAAAACCACGGTGTTGAACGCGGCGTACTTCCAATTCAGATACTCGCTGCCCATGGGCCAGTCCGCATCGTTGACCCGCAGCAACACATAGGAAGAAAACAGCGCGCCGAACAACATCACCTCGGACGCCAGGAACAGCCAAATACCCAGCTTGGCATTGTACAGGCCGGTATCCGGCCTGGCTTCAACGGTATAGGGAATTTCCAATTTAGGCCTCCAACTTCACATTCTGAGGCAAGAAATCTTGCTCTTGATCGGGAACGCTGTATTCATAGGGTCCCCTGTACACCACCGGTTGGGCGGCAAAGTTGCCATGGGGCGGCGGCGTGGGCGTCTGCCACTCAAGGGTGGTCGACTGCCAGGGGTTATCGCTCTCTACTTTCTTGCCCTTGAACAGAGTGGAAAAGAAATTATAGAAAAAGATGAACTGAACCAAGCCCAACAGCCAGGCGGAATGGGACATGATCTTATTGAGGTAGAGCAAGGATTCCGCGAATTCGTAGGAGGCGCCGCCATCGTAGAGCCGCCGCGACACGCCGCCCATTCCCTGAATCAGCATGGGGAAGAAAATGCCGTTCATACAGATGATGGTGCCCCAGAAATGAAGCTTACCCAGGAATTGGTTCATTTCCTTGCCCGTAACCTTGGGGAACCAGTAGTATACCCCCGCGAACAGGGCCAAAATCGTGCCGGGC
>JBGTRP010000028.1:0-19477 GCA_041940685.1 Acanthopleuribacteraceae bacterium | reverse complement strand
CAACTCGTTCTGCGCCTTAACAAACCGCTGATCCGCAACAAAGAGTTGCGGCTGCTCAATGAGATTGAGACCGACTGCCCGTTGGTTTACGCGGATGAGGGCCGCCTGGAACAGATTCTTCAAAACCTGGTTGGCAACGCCATTAAATTTACCGAGTCCGGCTATATCAAGGTCACCGCCCAGGTGGAGGGCGAGGATGTGGCGGTGGCGGTGGAGGACACCGGCATCGGCATCGCGTCGGAGAAGATGGGTCGTATATTCGAATCCTTTGAACAGGCCGACGGCGCGGTGGATCGCTCCTTCGGTGGGACCGGTCTGGGTCTGGCCATTACCAAGAAGTTGGTTGAGCTCCATGGGGGAGAAATTCGCGTATCTTCGGAACCTACCATCGGCTCTACGTTTACCTTTACCCTGCCCCGCGCGAGGACCGATCATCAGGAAGCGGGCGCCGCCAACCCCCTACCGCTCAAAACCAATTCGGCCATCTTCAAGCTTTCCGAGGGCGTGGTGCTCAATCAGCATGTGAGCCGCAAGACCGGAGCGGAGAGCCATATTCTCATCGTGGATGACGAGCCCATCAACCTTCAGGTCTTGTCCAACCTTCTTTCTCTGAAAAACTACACCATTTCGCAGGCCAGCAATGGCGCCGAGGCATTGGCCATGGTGGACGCCAAAAATGACTACGACCTCATTCTCATGGATGTCATGATGCCCAAAATGTCGGGTTATGAGGTTTGCCGTCAGATTCGGTTGAAGCACGCCGCCTACGACCTGCCGATCATCATGTTGACCGCCAAGAATCAGGCCGGCGACGTGGTAACCGGTTTCGAGGCCGGCGCCAATGACTATATCGTAAAGCCGGTGGCCAAGAACGAGATGTTTATCCGGATCCAGACCCACCTGGATCTGCTGAAGACGAGCCGCAGTTTGAAGGCCTCCAAAAGGCGGTTGGAGGAATACAACCGAACCCTCGCGCAAAAGGTCGAAGAGCGGACGCGCGAGCTCAAGGAACGCAACGACGAGCTGGAAAGTCTGGACGTGGTGGTGCAAACCATCAACCGCGAGGTGGAGTTGGGCCAGGTGCTTCAATCGATTTTGAAAGAGGCGCTCACCCTGTTCACGCAAGCGGAAAAAGGCTTGTTCCTTGTGCTGGATCGCCGCCATGGGTGTTTTCGGTTTGCCGCGGTTTCCGGCTATGATCTGGGCTCCTGTCAGGCGGTTTCTCTGACCCTGGAGGAGGTGACTCACTGGTTCGCCACGGAAGCGGAGGACCTCAAAAGAGGAATCCGTATTCTCGGACATTATCAGATTCCTCACAGCAGCTCCTTCCTCAAGGTGCTTCCTCGGCCGGAGTCGTCCCTGGTCATGACGGTCGTATTGGACAGCCAGATCGAGGGCTTTCTGATTCTCAATAATTTCAGCCACGCCAAGGCTTTTGACGATCACGACATGCGTAAGTTGGACCGCCTGAAGGCCCATGTGGTCTCCGCCTTCGCCAAGGCGCGCAACCTGGAAGAGGTCCAGCAGAAAAACCGCGAGATCGTCAAGGCCCAGGAACAGCTAAAGTTACAGGAGAAAATGGCTTATTTGGGCAACCTCACCGCGGGGATCGCCCATGAAATCCAGAACCCCCTCAATTTCGTCAATAACTTTGCCACGGTAGCCGTGGATCTGGTCGCCGAGATCCGTGAAGCCCTTCAGAAAGAGGCGCCATCGGAGCGGGGCGGCATCGCCTACGCCCTGCCGCTGTTAAAAGATCTGCGCGAAAATGCGCGGCTCATCTTTCAACATGGCAAACGGGCCGACCGCATTGTTCGGGATATGCTCATGCATTCCCAACCCGGTCCCCGTGAAAAACAACCCGTCAAAATCAATCGCTTTCTGGAGGAACAGTTCCAACTGGCCTATCGCGCGATTGGCGCATTGGGAAACCCGATCCATGTCGAGCTCAGGACCGAGTTCGACGAGTTTCCGGATATGGTGGCGGTCGTTCCGCAAAATATCAGCCGCGTGGTGCTCAACCTGGTCAACAACGCCTTTTACACCCTTGCCGAAAAGAAACGCTTGTCCGGGAACGACTTTCTGCCCATCATCACCTTACGCACCCGCAACTTGGGCGATGCGGTAGAGCTTTCTATCGCCGATAATGGTCTTGGAATTGCCGCTGAGCATCGCGGCCGCATTTTCACGCCCTTTTTTACCACCAAGCCCACGGGAAAAGGGATTGGCCTCGGATTGTCGATTTGTTACGATATTGTGGTCCAGGGCCATCAGGGCCGCATTACTTTCCAGTCCGAGGAAGGCGAATTCACGGAGTTCATCATTCGCATACCGCTTGAGGAGGTGCCCGTTACTTCGGTCGAGAGCCTGACATGATCCCCTACCAAGGAACCTGGCCGCGGTAGTGAGACTCTCGGTTGGCATTTCCACAACAAAAACAGAAACCGTTGGGGAAGAATTTTAGGTAGACCCTCTTATCAATTCCAAGATTGCCTAGGGTCTTTGGTTTCTAACGCTTTTTCTTATTTATTCATTCATGGCACAAAAGAAAAAGGACAGCGCCCTGCCGGGGTTGTACACGGCCCGTGAAGCATGAGTCCGGTTGAGTCGGGTACCCTGGCATCTCCGCGTGTACTCTTTGGCTTTACCTGGGTTAAGCTGACGAAGACTGCCGAAGCATAGCCGCATTCTCGCCCTTGATAGGATAAAGGTGTGCTGATGGGGGATGTGAGGGAGATGGTCCAGAGAACCACAAAGGCGAATGCGGGGGAGTGTTATTCCTACCGGAACCTCACCCAGGCCTTGTTTGATTTGCAAAACGAGGATGGTCGGGGCATTACCTTCCTTCCAAGCCCGGGCGAGGTTCGCTTTCTAGATTATGCCCGGCTCTATCGATCCGCCTTGCAAACGCTTGGCGCATTGCAAAACCACGGCTTGGGCCCGGGTAGCCTGGTGATATTCCAGTTAGGCTCCGAGGCGCGCTTCGTGGTTTTGCTTTGGGCTTGCCTGCTCGGGCGGATCGTGCCGGTGCCCGTGACCCTGGGGTACCATCGGGCCTTCCGCTCCAAATTAGTGCGGATCGCCGGACAAATGGAAACGGCCTTTCTGGTCACCGACATGGAAACCCGCGATCCCTTGGGCCCCTTATTTGAGGAAGCGAGCCGTGGGGAAAATGAATCGAAGTTGAAGGCGCGCGTGATCTTCATCGAGGAACTCGAGAGGGGCGCGCAGCCCGGCAGACCCGAGGAAGCCGCCCCCGGCGATACCGCTCTGATCCAGTACTCCTCGGGTTCAACGGGAGAACCCAAGGGTGTGGTTTTGACCCATCACAATATCCTCACCAATATTCGAGCCCTGATTGCCGGAGCCCAAATTCCATTTGACCCCGCTGTTCGCGGGAATCCATCAGGTGCTTCTCCCGCCGGCCCGTTTCCTGCGCAATCCCCGGATCTGGATGGAAACCGTCCATCGGGAGAAGGCGACGCTAATCTGTTCACCCAATTTCGGTTACCGACATTTTCTTAACGCTTTCCATCGCGGTCCCTCACCAAGTTGGGACCTTTCCTCGGTTCGGTTGCTGTTCAATGGGGCGGAACCCATTTCCGCCGAGCTCTGCGAAACCTTTCTCACCACCTTGGCGCCGTTCCGTTTGAAGCGGCAGGCGATGTTCCCGGTTTACGGGCTGGCGGAGGCGACCCTCGCGGTGACGCTTCCGCGCCCGGGCCGCGGGCCGCGGTCAATTCGTCCAAAAAACGGTGCGGAAAAGGGTTCCGTCTCCTCTTGGCAAGAAGGAGTAAGGACTCATGGCGACCCGGTTGGGCTGGGCCGGCCGGTAAAGGATTGCGCCGTAAGGATCTGCGATGCCCGGGACCGAATTCTCGGAGAAGGACTTATCGGCGAGGTGCAAATTCACGGGGATAATGTGACCTCCGGCTACTACAGGAATCCCGAGGCCACACAAAGGGCCTTTACTCGGGACGGTTGGCTTCGCACGGGCGATCTCGGCTTTTTTAGAGAAAAGTCCCTGGCGATCATTGGCCGAATCAAGGATGTCATCTTTAAAAACGGCCAGAATTTTTATTTGGGAGAATTGGAAAGGATCGCCGCCGCGCGCTGCGGTATGGACCCCGACCGGATCATGATTTGTGGTATCGAGGATTCGCGCGCGAGCAGTAAAGTGATCGCCTTTGTTCAACACCCCCGCGATCCCGCATCCTTCCCGCCCCTGGCCGTCCGGCTTCGAAAGGCGCTTGGCGGAGAGCTGGCCTTGGAGTTGGACGCCGTGCTGCCCATAAAAAAGCTACCCCGAACCACAAGTGGAAAGCCTCGCAGGTTCAAACTTGGCGAGGACTATCGCGCCGGTAGGTTCGCCCAAATCGAACAACGCGTCGCCGCCTCTATCCAGGAATGGGAGCAACGCCAAGAGTCCGCGGATTGGGAAACCGATCTCGAAATCCAACTGGCCCAGATCTGGAAGGAGACCCTTGGAAAAACCCGTATCGGACCCAGTGAGAGCTTTTTTGAATTGGGAGGGGACTCCCTCAAGGCCGCCTTGCTGTCCACCCGCATCGGCAAGGAACTTCAGGTAAAATTTTCATTAAACGAGGTCTTTGCCTATCCCACCCTCGCGGAACAGGCCTTTCACATCGCCCGTTCGCGAGAGAGCCATTCACCCTCGATCGAACCGCTGGAGAAGCGCGAATCCTATCCGCTCTCCTCCGAGCAGGGCCGCATCTTCTTTCACTATCAGCTCAACCGGGAGAGTCTCAGTTATAACAATGGTTACTTGCTGGAAATCAAAGGGGCTCTGGATGAAAGGCGCCTCGAAGGGGCCTTGGGCGTCCTATGCCAACGCCATGAAATTTTGCGCACCTGCTTCAGCGCGCGGATGGGTTTGCCCGTGCAGAAGGTGCTGGACGACCTGAATCCCCGTATTCAGGTCATTGATGCGCCCGGCGATAAAATCGAAGAAGTTTTGCATTCCCTGCCTCGGCCGTTTGATCTCAGCAATCCGCCACTGTTGCGTGTCTTTCTATTGGAGGAGGGTCTCCACCAGTGCTGCTTGTTCCTAGAGATTCACCATATCATTTGCGACGGTTCCTCGCTTGGCATGCTGGTTGAGGAATGGTTCCGAATCTACGCGGGGGAAGAGCTGGACCTCCCGACGCTGCAATACCGCGATTACGCGGTTTGGCAGGAAGAATTGCTTTCCTCCGAAGCCATCAGGGAAGAGCAATCCTTTTGGCGGCGCAATATGGGGCGAGATCTACCTCGTTTGGAGCTCGCTCCGGACTTTGCAAGGCCATCCCTGCCGGATGAAAGATGCGGTGTGGTGATCTTTCACGTGGAAGCCGCGCAAGCCAAGGCCTTGAAAAAACTAGCCCAATCCAACCGCGCCACGCTGGGCATGGCCTTATTGGGGCTTTACTGCTTGATGCTCAGCCGCTATTCGGGCCAGCGGGATTTGGTGATCGGCACGGTTTTGGCCGGCCGCAATGTTTATGGACTGAGCAAATTGATCGGCATGTTCGTGAAAACCATTGCCTGGCGTTTGGGTGTGGATACTCGGTTTTCGTTCATCGATCTCATCGTGCGGGTCAAGGATCATTTCCTCGAAGTCTATCAAAACCAAAACTACCCCTTTGAAAAGATCGTGGAAATGGTCGTGGAGGATCGTGAGCTCAGCCGCCATCCACTCTTCGACGTTCTTTTTGCTTTCCAGAACTTTGATTTGCCCGCTATTGAGGTTTCGGGGCTCCAGGCCCGAATTCTCCCCTACGCCTCGCGCCACTCCGAATTCGATCTCGCCCTGGAGATTATGGATATGGGCGATTCCCTGCGCTGTTTGCTCAAGTACCAGGCTAGTCTATTCCGCCAGGAGACCGTGGAAGGCATGAGCAAGGCTTTTTTGCTGATGATCGAACAAGCCTTGGCGTCTCCATGGACGGCTCTCCGAAAAATGGGATTGGTTTCCGATAGCGACCGGCGCAAGTTCCTGCAAGAGCTTGAAAAGGAGGACTCTCCTCCAGGAGAGCAAGTCTCGGTCGTGGAAGTATTCCGGGCGCGGGCGATGGCCGAACCCAATCGGCCTGGCATGGATGGAGAGGGGCGGACCATGACCTATGGCGAGGTTCGCCACGCGGTAGACCGGTTCGCCATGGTGCTGAAAAGCAAGGGCGTTCAGGAGGAAACGCCCGTGGCCCTTTTGGTCGAGCCATCCATGGAACAGGTCATTGCCGTGCTTGCCGTGCTGAGAGCCGGCGCCGCCTTTGTGCCCCTCGACATCGAACATCCGCCCGCCCGCAAGGCGCTGATCCTGGAGGATTGCGGCGCGCGCGTTTTGATTACCGGGAAAGAGACCTCGATGGAGATTGACTTCTCGGGAACGGTAATTCCGGTAGCCGTGGAAGCCTGCTTGCGTCCAGGCAAAACCCTCGGCTCCCGAAAGCCTGAGAAAGGGGGTAGGCTGGCCTATATCATCTACACTTCCGGGTCCTCCGGCAAACCCAAGGGCGTGTTGGTGGAGCATCGCGGGTTATTGAACTTTCTCCGTTGCCTTTCCAACGCCTTTCCTGCCAGGGCCTCCGACTGTTGGCTGTATAAAACATCCTATACTTTCGACGCGGCCAATCATGAGCTGTTTCTTTGGTTTTTCGGTCGTGGCAGGTTGTGGATTGCCGGCAGCCGATTGGACCGTTCTCCCGAAGAGTTAACCCGGATTATGAAACAGCGGGCCATTAGCCATGCCTGTTTCGTTCCCTCTACCCTGAGCTTGTGGCTCGAATTTCTAAAACCCGAGGATTTTGATGCGCTCTACCATCTCAAGTACTTGATCGTAGGAGGCGAGAGCTTTCCCAGAAATTTGGCCAACCGGGTGCTGGAAACCTTCCCCAATCTGACTCTGGTCAACTCCTATGGGCCAACCGAGGCATCCGTAACCACCAGTTTTGACGAGATCCGTTTTTTGGACGAAAAGTCCGCGCCACCCATCGGCCGTCCGCTTCCCAACACCCGAGTCTACATCCTGGATTCTTACGGTCATCTCGCGCCCGTGGGGATGGCGGGTGAGATTTGTATCGCCGGCATGGGCCTGGCCCGCGGCTACCTGGGCAATACCGCGTTGACCGCATGCAAGTTCGTACCCGATCCCTTTTTTAGGGGGCGGCGGATGTATTTG
Source organism: Acanthopleuribacteraceae bacterium (assembly GCA_041940685.1). GTDB lineage: Bacteria > Acidobacteriota > Holophagae > Acanthopleuribacterales > Acanthopleuribacteraceae > JBGTRP01. The sequence goes on along the minus strand of JBGTRP010000028.1, from coordinate 12,300 downwards.
AGTGGCGATTTCGGTCGGTGGCAGGCAGATGGCCGGATTGACTTTTTGGGTAGAAAGGACGACCAGCTCAAATTCAGGGGTTATCGGGTCGAGTTGGGCGAGGTTGCCGCTCATTTAAAAGCGCATCCACTCGTCGAGGACGCCCTCGTCATCGGCAAACCGGTCGACGGGTTCGGACACAGCCTCTGTGCTTATCTGCTTCTCCGGACTGAAACCAAGACCGAGGACATTCGCCATTTTCTAGAAAAGCGGTTGCCCGAATACATGATTCCCGCTTATTTTATTCCCCTTGAACAGTTTCCGCTCACCTCCTCGGGGAAATTGAATATGAGGGCTCTGCCCGAACCTTCCCATGATAATTTGACGCGGGCCGCCTATGTTCCTCCTCAATCCAACACGGAGAAGAGGATTGCGGAGGTCTGGCAAGACCTGTTGAAAGTGGAGCGGGTTGGCGCGCGGGACCATTTTTTTAAGCTGGGTGGGCATTCACTGCTTGCCGCCCGCACCATGGCGACGATTCATAAGGAGACAGGCGTGGAATTGGGGGTCCGCCACCTATTCGAGACGCCTACCCTGTCGGCCCTTGCCGCCCGAGTGGATCGCGCCTTGGCCAGGAGCAGGGTCAGCACTCATTTCGAGGAAGAGCTCACCCAGTTGCGGTCCCGCCTGGATGTGGAACTCTTGGTGAATCTCTTCCAACTCGGAGACAAGGTGATTCGGGTTTGGTTCACCTCGGCCAATCCCCAAACCATCCAAACCCTACTGCGTAAGGAATTTCATCTGGATGCCTGGCCTCATTACGTGCTGGCGGAACGGCGCATGGGCCAGAGGGTTCCGCGCGCCCGTAACCGGCGGGTTTCCCCCGAAACCCTGGCAAGTATTCTCAATCTCCAACCCGAACCCCGGGATATGACGCCTCTCAACGAGCGTTTTCAGGGCGCGATCGTTGGGTTTCGGGACAAGTTGAACTCGGGGCTCGCGGGTCGGACGCCGCTTGCTACCTATGATTGTGGCTATCATCCCCAGTGGTTTGTCATTCGGGATATGCGCTCTTTTTTATTTGCCGAGTTTTATGGCTCCCATGGACTCGACATGCCGGCCATCACGCGGGCCATTCAACTCCTGATTCAAAAGCAACCACTCCTCCGTTCGATTCTGGTTCGCGAGGAGAACGGTTTCGTTTTCCGGGAATATGAGGATCTCTGCCTCGATAAAGTTCCCTATTTTGACCTTTCGGGTTTCCAGCAGGTCGCCCAGTTCACCCTTTTGGACCGGATTCGGGAACTCATGCGGGAAAACCTCGCCCATTCCTCACCATTGGACCATCTCTTGTTCAACCTGGTGGTGGTAAAGCTCAATTTCAGTGAATACAAAATTATTTTTGTGTTCGACCATATCATTGCCGACTACGACAGCGTTCGCGTGGTGAACTATCATTTCGAAAGCTGTGAGCGCTCCCAGGTGCTCTATGCGCCGCCCGGTGCTCGGGACGACTCTGCAAATTCGGATAAAAAAATCAATCGACTGCCCGACTATCATGTTGAAAGTTACCGGACCTTCTCCAATTTAAGCGCGGTCACCATCCATGACAACAAAATCCTGCGCTTCAAAAAATCCGCGGAGTACCTTCAATACCGCGACCTGGTGATCGACCTGCAAAAGCGGTATGGAACCCGGCAATCGATCGTGTTTTCCGAGCCTTGTCATCTTGAGGTTTGGATCAAGGATGTTCAGACTTATGATTTGGTGCCCAACTACCATGGCCTGGGTTTGGCCATTTCGGTCAAGGTGCTGTCCTCCTTGTTCGGCCTCGATCAGGTGCCTCTACGGGTCCTGGTGAACCGCCGTCTCTTTAGCGGCGTCAGCTTTTACAACACGATAGGCGACTTCCACGACAGCGTGCCCGTGGTGTTTGAAACCGATCACATCAGCCCGGAAACCTGTTACCAAAAGCTACAAAGCGTGGATCGCGAATTTTCCGAGGCGGGTTTTTATATCAGCGCTCTGGCCGTGGACTCCGAAATTTACCGCTCGGTCTTCCGCAGTCCCTTCAACTTCAATTACGTGGGCAAGATCCCGCCCAAGGAAGAAACGGAAAGCCTCACCAACGCGCGGCCCTTTCCGTTCGTGGGTTACCCCGTGTTTGCCTATTTGAGGGGAATGAAGCTGGGGCTCATTTTCTTTCATGGAATGGATGAAGCCTGTGAGGCGATGTTGCACGAAAGCATGGGCCGCATCGCGGATCATTACCAGCTCAACCGTTTAAAAAACCCCAATTAGGGAAGCGTGGGCGTGAGGTGAGGCGCGCCCTCGTGCGGCTTCGGTTGGAACATATTGGGGGAAATGAGTTCCTCCGGACTTAAGGAAATCACCTTACCGCCTTCCATGGCCGCGATCGGCTTGCCATCTCGAAACAGGATGCGGTTGGCGGCGGTCTGTGCAATGGTGGGTCCCGGAAGCAAGGCGCCGGTGAGATTGAGCGGGTCGCAACCGGCGAGATTTACCAGGCTTCCTCCCGGGGGTTGGTTGCGCACCTTGCGCAACAGGCCGATTGCCTCGGGAAGGGCGAATTGCTCGCCGCCGAAGCGTTCCACAAAACGGCCGCCGCGGATCTCTCCAATGGCTTCCAATCGGCGAAAGGTGTAGAGCAGGTCCCGCCACGGAGGACTCATGGCCTCACGCCGCGCCAATTGCCGGAAGACGACGCCGTAGCGGCGCAACAAGACCCTGGCCAGATAGGTCAACCGGTCCTCATCATTGCCTTCCTGCCGCTCCCCGTCGGTTTCCCGCGCCGGGGCTGGGGCCAAAATCGACCAGCGCCCGGCAAATTCGACGCCGCGCGAGCGCGTGTGCCGGGTCCTGGCGCGAGTGGGAATGGGTTTCCTGTGGCTGGGCAGCAATAGCGCTCGCAGACCCGCGAAGCTGTCCGCGGAAACGAAACCCAGGGCCACCAATTCGCCCAAGGCCATTTCCGTCTGGGTGGGCAGCAGGGAGGAGGCCTCGCAAAGCTCGGTGAAGAAGGAGGCGCCGCGCATTTCCAGCACCTCCAAAATTTGCCGGCCATAAGACGATACCGCATCACGATTCGGCGGGTCCTGGTTCCAGTAAGGAAGGTTCTCACGGAAGAAAAGGCTGATCGGGCTCGATTTCAGAGGGCCCGCGGCAAAGGCGCCGGTTTTCGTGGCGATCGGTGGACGCTGCCTTCCCCAGCGGACCTTCCCCATCAGGCATAACTGGTCCAGCCAGGCGGGTGAATATCGCTCCAGGCGGACCCGCAGAATGTCCTTTTCCCATGCGCCCGCGGCGGCCTCGTATCCCTCCAACTGGCCGATGACCGCCTCCAGGCCCTCCAACTCGTGGCCGCGATGGCCGGGCTCGACCCGCTGCCATTGAAACAGAAAGCGCATAAAGTCCCGGGTGCTGACCGGCTTGATCTGAGAACGGAGCCGTTGCAGGGTCAGGTTGTGGATACGCGCCAGCAGGCGACGGTTACACCATTGTTCCTCGCTTTGGCGCGGGTCGAAGCGGCCCCGCAGCACCATGCCTTCATTCTCCAGGGCCAGCAGACCCGCCTCGGTCTCGGATTGGGAAAATGCCAATTCCTGGGCGAGCTTGGAGACGGTTACCGGGCCGCATACCTCCATCCTGCCGCGCAGAATATCGATGCGGGCGCTTTCCGCGGTCCAGGATTGCAGTTTTTCGCGAGGGGGAGGCTCGATAGGAGGATCGAGGCTGGCCGTGGGAAACACGAGCCGCCACTGCCTGACCCGTTCGGCCACGATATAAAGCGCCCGCGGCCGGCTTTGCGCGGGCGGGCGCATCAAACCAACCCTTCCCTGATCCGCGAGCTGGACCAGGGCATTGGCCCATAAAGCTTGCGGTTCCTGTTGGAGGGCTTGTTGCTCATCCAAGGCTCCCAGGAACAACAGCGCCTCGTGAACCTGATCTCTGTCTTCCGCCGCGGGCCATGCCTGTTCGCAAACCGTATCGATGGCGGCCACATCCAATAGCCCGTTTTCCTGCACCGAATCGGGGGAAAGCGTGCGCCGCAACAAAACGGCGCGCGTACGGCGCTCCTCGAGGGGCGCATCGTCCAAAAAAGCGTAGGGTTGGGCATTGAGGATCTCATGGCTGAGGGGGGATGGCTCCGGCAGATCGAGAGCGGTCCGGCGGATGGCGCCGGACTCCAGGTCCTTCAACAGCCGAATCAGGCCATCGAGATCCATGGCCTCGTGCAGGCAGTCATCGATGGTTTGTTGGACCAGCGGATGGTCGGGTATTTCGCGCTCGCCGACAATATTTTCCAGGCAGGCCAATTGATCGGGGAACACCACGGCGATCAGGTCTTCGGCCTCCATGCGCTGAATGGGCGGGGGTATGCGTTTTCCGCCTCGTTGGCGGACCAACGCCAGGGAGCGCGACGCGTTCCAGCGCCAGCGTGTTTGGAACATGGGCGCGTCGAGGAGGGCCTGGACCAGCACATCGCGCGCAGAGGCAGCATTTAAAAACTCGAACACATCCTCGAGGGGGAAGGCGTGTTTGGGGCCCAGCGAGAGCACGATCGCATTTTCGCCCGCCGCGGCCTGTAGCTCAAAGTTGAAGGAGCGGCAGAAGCGCTTCCGGAGCGCGAGGCCCCAGGCCCTGTTCAACCTGCTGCCAAAAGGCGCGTGGATCACCAACTGCATGCCGCCGGCCTCATCAAAAAACCGTTCGAGGATGATGTGCTCTTGGGTGGGCAGCGCGCCCAGCGCTTTTTTTGCGGCGCCCAGGTACTCCTCGAGTTGGCGAATTCCCGCCTCTTCCAATTGAAATTCCTGATTCAGGAAGGTGCTCAAACCCTGCGGCCCATCCATTTCGCGATCCACCCGTGCGCGAAATTCGGAAACCACGCGCGAGAGCTCATCCGTGCGGCCCGGCGCCTCCGCGATCCAAAATGGGATGGTCGGGGGCATGCCCTCCGCGTCCTCCACGCGGACCTTGCCGGATTCCACCCGAAGGATGCGCCAGGAATGGTTGCCCAATTGGAAAATATCGCCCGCGAGGCTCTCGATAGCGAAATCCTCGTTCAGGGTGCCGATGAAGGTGCCCTCCGGCTCCAGGACAACCTGGTAATCCGCGTTGTCCGGAATGGCGCCTCCATTGGACAGGGCAACCAGACGGGCGCCCTTGCGGCCTTTAATTATGTGGTTCACGCCATCATAGTAAATATGGGCCCCGCGCCTGCCGCGTCGCGTGCTGATTCCATCGGCCAACATGTGGACGACCCGTAAAAAGGTGTCCTTTTCCAGATCGCGATAGGGATAGGCTCTTTTGCAGAGCCGGTAGAGCTCGGTTTCAGGCCAGTCCTCACAGGCCGCGGCCGCCACGATTTGCTGGGCGAGCACATCGAGCGGCTGGCGTGGAATTTCGAGCATGTCGAGGCGGCGCTGTTTCACCGACCACAGGAGCGCCAGACACTCGATCAACTCGTCGCGAGTGAGCGGAAACAGCCTGCCCTTGGGCACGCCGCCAAACTGATGACCCGATCGGCCAACTCTTTGGACCAGGGCGGAAATGGAGCGTGGTGAGCCAATTTGACAAACCAGGTTCACCGCGCCGATATCGATGCCCAGCTCCAAAGAAGCCGTGGCTACCAACGCCTTCAATCGGCCGCCTTTCAATTCGGTCTCGGCGTGCTGGCGTCGTTCCACGGATAGGCTGCCATGGTGGGACGCCACCCGCTCAGAGCCCAATTCCGCCATGAGATGGTAGGTAATGCGCTCGGCCAGCCTGCGTGTGTTGACAAAAATAAGCGTGGTCTCGTGCCCCTGAATCAATTGGACCAGCCGTTGGTAGAGCTCCTGCCAAACCTCGTGTGACATGACGGCTTCCAGCGGGGAATCCGGCAATTCCAGGCGAAGATCGAGCGCCTTCAAATGGCCCTCGTCGATAATCCTGCAGGGAGGCGCGCCGTCGGCGTGTTTACCCTGGTTCCCCAAAAGGAATTGGGCCACGCGGGTCATGGGCCGCTGGGTCGCGGAAAGTCCAATCCTCTGGAGAGGACGTCCGGTCAATGCTTGCAGCCGCTCCATGCTGAGGCTGAGATGCGTGCCCCGGCGGTTATCGGCCAGCGCGTGGATTTCATCCACGATCAGGGTCTCCACATCGGCGAGCACGCCTCGGCCCGATTCCGAGGTCAGCATCAGGTAAAGGGATTCCGGTGTGGTTACCAGGATATGAGGCGGTTTTTTGACGATGGCCCTGCGTCCCGAGGCAGAAGTGTCGCCGGTTCGGACCGCGGTCCGAATTTCCACGGGTTCCCGGCCCAGCGACCGCATGCTCGCCTGAATGCCTTCCAGGGGTTCGGCAAGGTTGTGATGGATGTCGTTGCTGAGCGCCTTGAGCGGCGAGACGTACACGACCTTGGTTTTTGGCTCAAGCGCGCCCCGTTCGGCCTCGCGGACCAAATGGTCGAGGGCCGCGAGAAAGGCGGCCAGCGTTTTTCCCGAACCCGTGGGCGCGGCGATCAATGTGTGTTCCCCTGCCTGAATGGCCGGCCAGCCCATTTCCTGTGGCTGGGTCGGCATGCCGAAACGGCGGGTGAACCAATCCGTCACCGCGGGGTGAAAATCAAAATTCGGCATTCGTTCCCCTCGCCATTCGTTCATGGGCGATTTCGGAAGCGCCTCCACGGTTCGTTTTTTTGCTTTCCAGGGAGGTGTGGAGCGGCGCGAAGAAGGTCGTTGGAATGATTGTACCCCATCTCTTGGAGAGGGGCCGTCCGCCATGCCCGTTTTTAGGACCGTTCGTCATATTCACGCAAAAAACGCCCGCGGCCCATGGGCAAGAACGAATTTTTCTGGCAAGGGTTTCCAAGCGCTTCCGAAAGGGTTGAGACCCCCGCGGGAAATCCGGTAAGTGGATTCGAATGCTGGCCGGGCATGCCGGATTATCCCCTGACACACCCGCCTGGAGAGGCTATAATCAAGAGAAATCGGAATGTGAGAAGGCCATGCGGGCTCTGTACGGCGGCCCCCGGTAGCGGGAGGGGAGTAGGGGCCGAGTGCGAGTCGCGGCCAAGGTGGAATCATTTTTCATGCAAGATAATCGCGCTCAGGCCCTTGCCGAGTTCTTGAAGGTCGTTCCAGAAACCCTACGACTCCGGGGCAACAAATTGAAAGACGCCTATTCCGTGATTGATCATGGCGAGCGGATCAGCGCATCTCTCAAGAACACCGATGGTCGCGTGCTGAGCCTGCGTTTTGATTTTGATCCGAAGGTATTCAACATCGTGGATGCCTTCTGCAACTGCCGGCGCGCGGAAAAGGGATCGGTCTGCGAGCACATCTGCGGCTTTGCCAGCCATTTGGTGGGCGACGGTCTGATGGAGGGCAAGGGCAAACGCTCCTTGGCTTTTTTGGATAAGCATTTTAATGCGCCAGCCTTTCAAAATGCGCAGTTTCAGTTATCCGTGGACCTGACTGAAATGCCCTTTGGCCTGGAGCCCGGCATCCTGTTCCACAAATACATCAAGGAGGGGACCTTCGGGGTGGGGCGGAAGTTCACCGCCAACGATTCCTACAAGTTCACCCGCGGCAATCCCGATGATCAAAGCTTGCTGGATTATGTCAGGAGCTTTCGTCAGATTTTTTTCTATTCTAATTACGAGCATGGACAGCGTTACGCCTGGGGCTTCTGGATTTCCTTGCTGGGCCATCCGCGCATCCGTTTCGAGGATCAGCCGATCGAGGTGGTGAACGCGCCGATCAGTATGTATCTTCAGCCCGAGGAAAATCGTTACCGACTCGAAATCTCTCATGATCAGCTCACGGTGGACGATATCAAGTACTACGAGGTCAATGGCGGCTTGCTGGGTTTGAGCCGGAAAGCGGGGCGGCTGTTGGTGTGTCAGGTCGATAAATTCCGTGCGGATATCCTGATGGAGGTGCAACAATACCAGCCCAGCCTGACGCGGGCCGAACTGCTCACCAATCTCCCGCGTTTGGAGAAGCTGCAGACCCTTTTCAATATCCAACTGCCTTCCGAGTTGGCGGGCATCATCCAGAAAAATCCGCCGGAATTGGTGCTTTTGTTGGATCTCGATGTTCGCCAGGGACTGATCCTAAGTCCGCGGGCATGTTACGAGAGCAGCGAGGGCCGGGTGGCGCCCGGTTCGCCTGGCCAATACCTGGCCACGGCCGGCGACATGGTCCTCGAAAGAAGTCCGGAGGAGGAGAAGGAACTCTTGCGGGAGTTTCTCAACCTCTACCCCTACGAGGACAGCCCTGATCGCAATAGCGATATCCATATCGCGGACCTGGAAAGGGCTCTGAGCTTGATCGAATGGCTTCGCCAGCATTCACGGTGGAACTTGGAGTGGCTGCGGGGCGAACCCAAAATTCACCGCTTTCAACAGTTTCGAGGCTTGCGGGCTGAGGTGGATGCCGGCGCTTGGCTGAAGCTTCACCTACTTGCGGACAAGGAGAGCTACGCCATAGAGAGTTTTCCCGAGGATGATCAATACCTGGCCTCGACCCAGTACGTGGCCATCGGCGAAAACGAGTGGATAGAGATCGACCGCCAACTCCGGCAGCAGCTCAACCGCATCAAAATGGCGGTGGTGCGTGAAGAAAAAACCATGCGGCTGAAGAACGCGGCGCTCGCCTTGCTCGCGGAAATGGACGCGGTTCAATGGGAGGGGGACCCCGATTGGATTGCCCGTATCGAGGAGTGGAACGGCAAAAACTCCAGTAAGCTGAATCCAGACAAGGCCCTAAAGGCCACGCTCCGCAACTACCAGTTGGATGGCTACCGCTGGTTGCGGCGCATGAGCGCCCTCCGGCTGGGCGCCTGCCTCGCCGACGATATGGGGCTCGGCAAAACGGTTCAGGCGCTGGCCGTCATTTTGGATCGGCTCGACCAGGGACCCGTGCTGGTCATTTCACCGGCCAGTGTTTGCTACAACTGGAAGGAGGAAGCGCGTCGCTTCGCGCCCAAGCTAAAAACCCAATTGTACGCGGAAGGGCGCCGCTCCAAGAATGTCAGCAAACTCAAAAACGGTGATGTGTTGGTGGCCAGTTACGCGCTGGTCTTGCGCGACATACAGAAGTTGAAGGAGATCCAGTGGGGCACGCTCGTTCTGGACGAGGCGCAATTCATTAAAAACGCCTTTTCTCAAACCGCGATGGCCGTGGGCAAGCTTAAACGGGATTGGGCTTTGGTGTTAACCGGAACGCCTTTGGAGAACCATCTCGGGGAGCTCTGGAGTATTTTCCGCATGCTCAACCCCGAGCTTTTGGGCAGTTGGGAAGGGTTCCACAAGAACTACGTGATTCCCATCGAAAAGGACGGAGATCCCCAAAAAATGGAGAATTTGAGGGGTTTGTTGCGGCCCTTTATTTTGCGGCGCACCAAACAAAAGGTGCTGGACGATTTGCCCGATCGCTCCGATATCCTGCTCAAGGTAACGCTCGGAGAGGCCCAGCGTTCGAAGTACGAGGCCGAACGCAAACGGATCCTAAAACAGTTGGACAAATCCAAGGACGGCATCCGATTCAAGCTTCTCGCGGCCATCACTCGGTTGCGGCAGTTGGCGTGCCATCCAGCGCTTTGCGAGGACCGCTACAAGGGCGATTCAGCCAAGCTGAATATTTTTTCCGAATTGGTGGAGGAACTGGTCAGTGAATCCCACCGGGTGCTGGTATTCAGCCAGTTCACCTCCTTTTTGGGGCTTATTGCATTGGAGCTGAACCGCATCCATATCCCCCATGTGATGATGACCGGGGAGACTCCGGTCAAACACCGCCAGGGGATTATCAATCGCTTTCAGGAGGGAGAGGTTCCCGTGTTTCTCGTTTCTCTGCGGGCGGGCGGAACGGGTTTGAACCTGACCTATGCCAATTACGTCATCCACATGGATCCCTGGTGGAACCCCTCGGTGGAGGAACAGGCCACCGATCGCGCGCACCGCATCGGGCAAACTCAGGCGGTCACGGTTTACCGCCTGGTGGCCGGCGACACCATCGAGGAGGCCATCCTCGATATTCACGACCGCAAAAAGGATTTGGTGCAGGGGCTTTTGGAAGGTAAGGACAGCGCGGGCAAGCTCTCCATCGAAGACCTTGTCGGCCTGATTAAGGGACATAAATCTTGACGGCCCCGGCCGTGGCCGTCATCCTCGCGGGAGGGCGGGGCACGCGCATGGGAGGCGCGAGGCCCAAGGTGATACAAGAACTCGCGGGTCTTCCGCTCATTTGTTATCCGGTCGAGATTTGTCAAAGGATTGGAATTGAAACCATTTACGTGGTCGCCGGCGAGGCGGCCGAGGAGATCGATGCGGCTTTGGACGGCATGGTGGAAATCGTCCATCAACCGGAGCCCTTGGGGACCGGGCATGCGCTGCAATGCGCGGCCCCCGTGTTACGCGGTCACCGCGGCGATTTGTTGGTGCTGATGGGCGATGCGCCCTTCGTCGAACCCAAGCTGTTGCGCGACCTGGTAACGCAAAGGCGGGAACGCGGCGACGGCGCGGCGCTGGTAAGCGCGATTTTTGAGGTGACGCCGGCCTATGGCCGCATCATTCGCGATTCGCGAGGTGAAATTTTGGAGGTGGTGGAAGAGGCGGATTGCACGCCGCAACAGAGGGCGATCCAGGAGGTGTTTACGGGACCCTATTGTTTTGATACCCCAAAACTGTTGCCGCTGTTGGCGGAAATTCCCCGGAACTCCAAAAAAGGGGAGTATTTCCTCACCGAAATGGTTTCGATCCTCGTGCGCCAAGGGTACGGGGTTTCCGCCGTACGGGCGCCGGATAACCGCCGTACGAGGGGCCTCAACACGCCTGAGGATTTTCAATGGGCCGGCCGATTCATCGCCGAGTTGATCAAGTCTTCCATGGCGGGCGGTTCGCCATTTCTGTAAGATAGATTTCCACTCTGTTTCACTGAAAACTAGCGGGGAAGGGGAGCGCGAATTTTGGAAACCGGCTTTGTAGAAGCCTTGGCGCAAACCAATTTCAGCGGTTGGGACTGGCTGATTCTGGGCCTGTATTTGAGTCTGTCCGCAGTGATTGGGCTTCTGGTGAGGAAATACATTCGCAACATGGCCGATTACATCGGGGCGGGGCGGGCCCTGGGCACCTGCCTGGGAATCGCGACCATGACCGGCACCGAGATGGGGCTGATCACCGTCATGTACAGCGCGCAGAAAGGGTTTACCGGAGGCTTTGCCGCCTTCCACATCGCGCTGGTCGCGGGGCTGGTGACCTTTTTCGTGGGGATCTCCGGATTCATCGTGGCCAGGTTGCGGCAAATGGAGGTGCTCACCATCCCCGAATTCTACGAGCGCCGTTTCGATCGCAAAACCAGGGTGTTGGGCGGCATCATGCTTACCCTGGGCGGGATTTTGAATATGGGTCTGTTTCTCAAGGTAGGCTCGATCTTTATCGTCGGCGTTACCGGACTTTCCAACCAGGGTTGGGCTCTGCCGGTGGTTATGATCACGCTGTTGACGCTGGTCCTGTTCTACACGGTGTTGGGCGGCATGGTATCCGTGGTGATTACCGACTATCTGCAATTCGTCGTCTTGTCTATCGGCCTTCTGACCGCCACCCTGCTTACCATCACGCGGGTTGGATGGAATCCGATTTTCGATACCGTTGCCCTGCGCATGGGCGAGGCCGGGTTCAACCCGTTCGCGGAAGGGGCGGGGTTTGGTCCAGCCTATGTATTATGGATGTTGTTTACCGCGGGGCTGGTCAGTTGTGCGATTTGGCCTACCGCGGTCGCCCGCGCCTTGGCCGCGAAGAGCCCCGAGGTCGTCAAACGGCAATATGCCTGGTCCTCCATTTCATTCACGATCCGCTATATGATCCCCAATTTTTTGGGTATCGGCGCCTTGGTCTTCATTCTCACTCAAGCGCCGGACCTGGAGCCGCTTTTTTTCCCAAACGAGGGACAAGCAGCCGTGGATAACCTCTACGCCCTGCCCCTTTTCCTGGGGAGAATTTTGCCGGCCGGCCTCATCGGTTTGATTACCGCGGCCATGATCGCGGCCTTCATGTCCACCCACGACAGTTATCTTTTGGTTTGGAGTTCGGTAATCACCAGTGACATTGTGGCGCCCCTCAAAAGGAAACCCATGACCGCGGCTGCCAAGATCCGGCTGACCCGCGTGTTCATTGTTGTGATTGGGGTCTACATTCTCTATTGGGGACTGGTTTATGAGGGCCGCGACGATATTTGGGATTACATGGCCGTGACCGGGGCGATTTATTTCACCGGCGCGTTTGCCGTGCTGATCGGCGGCCTGTACTGGAAACGG
>JBGTRP010000027.1:0-19595 GCA_041940685.1 Acanthopleuribacteraceae bacterium | reverse complement strand
TGGGATTCACCTCGTGAAACAGATCTCCGAGCCGGGCATCCGACAGGCTCCACCTACCTCGGCTCTTGGCACCATGTTCCCTCGACGCGTGCGAAAAGCCAAGCAAAGAAACTTGGATATATTCCTTGTTTCCCATAAGGTGGACGAACAGAAATGCTCCGGCGACCGCTCCAAATCGGGCAATGAAAATGAAAGGGTTTTATAGCCAGCCAGAGGGGATTTAAGTCGACAGATTTCGAAACCCCCGAACCGCTCCGCGTATGTCTGACTCCGAGAGCCGGAGCCCCTCGGCCGGCAGGCTCTTCGCAACCCCGGCTTTCACGCAAGCCCGCGCGGCTGCTTCGCACAGATAGGCCAGGTCCGCTCCAGATGCGCCCTTTGTCTCGGCCAGTAGCGTAGGCAGCAGTTTTTCCAAATTCAAGCCGGACTCCAGCCGGTATCGCTGCATGTGATGTCTCAGGATGGCCAGTCGACCCTCACGGTTTGGGAGCCCCATGCGGACTACGCGATCAAAACGGCCTGGCCGCTGCAGCGCCGGGTCGATGGCATCGGCGCGGTTGGTCGTGGCCAGTACGTAGATCCTCTTCCGAGCCTCCAGGCCATCCAGCAGTGTGAGCAATTGGGCGACCAGAGTCTGCTGGTATTGTGAGTCCGCGCTGTCACGGTTACCGGCGATGCTGTCCAACTCGTCGAAGAGGATCACCGACGGCGCATGCTGCCCGGCTCTCTCGAAAACATCCCGAAGAGCCCGCTCGCTTTCGCCCGCCCACTTGGAGAGCACTTCCGGGCCTGAGATGGTTTCCAAGTGGGCCTCGCACTCATGGGCTACCGCGCGCGCCAGCATGGTCTTTCCTGTACCGGGTGGTCCGGCCAGGATGATGCCGGATGGTTTGGGTTCCGCACCCAGGGCCGTGAACAGGTGGCCGTGGCGGAGTGGCAATTCGATGAGATCTCGCACGGCGGTGATGGCTTCGTCTTGACCGTGGACATCCGCGTAGGTGGTTGGCGGCAGAGAGGCGCGCCTTTCGAGGCGTGGCAGCGGGTTGCTTTGAGCAGCCGATTGAATGGCGAGTCCAGTGCCCAGCTCGGTTTTGGCGTGGTGCCGCGAGGCGGATTCCAGTCTTGGCGGTAAGGGTGCGTGGGCCGGCCATACCCAGGCGGGGTTGCCATCCTTGGCGAACACGGGCAGGCGCCAGTCCGGCTCCTTGGCTTCGATGCGGTCCGGTAGGCGCTCGATGGCTTGTTCGATTCGGGTCCGATCGAAATTCGGGCAGCAGGATACCAGCCGGTTGCGGCGCCAACCCACCTGGGAGCGCAGCCGCTTCTTGTCCACCACCACGCCTTTGCCGTCGAAGGCGCCCACGGCGTACCAGTCCGGCTCGCTGGTAGGGGCCGCGTCCAGGTAACGATGCGAGGCCACGATTCGGAGGCGGTCGCAGCCCAAGCGGCATTCGGCCAAGCACCCGGCCGGGCCCTTTGACTTGCGGCGCCGCCAACAAGCGTGGATCTCCTCCAAACGGTTTATGGCGTCCTGCGTCTCGTGTTTACCAAGCGGTTCATTGTCCAGGCTGATCTCGGTGGACTTCCAGCGTTGCACCAATTTCAGCAGGTTGTGGATGCGGCGGTAGGAGGCCACCATAGACTTTTGGATGCGAAGCTCGAACCAGGCCTCTCGGCCCTTTTCATCGGGTGTGATGGTGAGCGCTCCCAACGCGGAGAGCGCGGTCAAGCGACGGCGCACGATGGGAAAAGTCGGCGACGAGCTGCGCCCGAAGGCGATGGTCAGGGTGTGGGGGTCCGGAGGAGCATCAACCGAGGCGCCTTTCGTTTCCGGGCTCGGCTCCGGGGCTCCTACCCGGTGGAGGCAATCCCAGCCGCGCCGAATCTCACTGGCCAGCCACTGGTCTACCCGAGCCATGATTGCTTTCCGGGAGCCAGCGGTTTGGAGTTGGGTGCTTAACGGTTCGGTCCGGGCAGCGCTAAAATCGGTGAACAGTGCAGCAAAGGCCGGGTAGCGCGGGTCGATGTTCTCCTTGTGGGTTACCCAGGCCACGACCTTGCGCACGGCCGTGTCGCCTTTCCGGCCGGTCTTGGTGTAGACCTCGCGGCGGATGATCTCGGATGTGGGCAGCGTTTCCAAATCCTCGGCTTCCACGCCCACCGGCGCAAGGTCGGTGACTTGGCTCCATCGCACGTCGTGAGTATCCACGCGCTTGTCCTCGCGGATGCGATCAAAGGCGGCATGACAGAGAGTGACGGCCGGCTTCCTGCCGATGGGCTGCCAGCCCGATTCAGTCTGATATTGGAGCCGCCACTTGCGGACAGGTTCGCCGCTGGCCCGATGGGTGATCAAACCGAAGCAGTGGACTTCGATCACGACTTCCGGCCGGACCCACTGGATGGGAGCCCCGGTATGGCTGGTGAGCGCGAGCGGGTTGTCCACGTGGAGTGGCCTGAGAAGCTTGGCCAATTGAGTGCGTTGCTCCCGACTGAACCCAGTCCGGATGGCGCCCAGCAATTGGATAGGCATTCCCGACTCGGTTGGGCTCTCGGGAATCAATCCGACCAGCAACTCTTGGATCCCGGTTTCGGTTTCAGAATATCCGATGACCGCCACATCCAGGCTGATGCGTGGCTTGACCTTGAAGGTGGGTCCGGTATTCGAGCGAATGACGATGCCCTCGCCGTTTTTGGCCGTGACCTCCTGAAAGAATCCGTGGATTTGAGCGGGTTCCTCGAGTTGGTGATAATCGACAGGGCGTATTAAGTGGCCCTCGCTCAGAAGCGCCCGCATCCTGTCGACACTTTTACCGAAGGGCTCCCTCTGAGAGCCTTCCTCTCCATCCAGCAGCAGATCAAATGCCCGAAAACGCAAGGTGTTGGTGTTGGCGTTCGCTCCACCGCCCAGCGCCGCGTGGAGGTCGAACACCCGGCAGGGTCGGCCTTCCACCTCCGTGTTGAGCTCACCGGCGAGAATGCCAGACCACTCAGGCAACAGCCGGCTGGCCTCGGCCGTAACGGGAAAGTCTCGAATCGCTCGGCCGTTGGGTGCGAGAAGGAGGACTACCTCGCCCTGCTTGTAGAGGAACCATTGCTCGCCGTCGATCTTTTCGGATACCCAATAGCGATCCTCGGTCAGGTGGGATTGCATTTGGTCTGGTGTCAGGCTCCGGTAGTTGCCCGCGACGTCTCGCTTGTAGGCTTGAAGACGACCAGCCAACGTGGCATTCGAGACGGAGCCGATCGGCGCGAAGAAACCCTCTCCCAACGGAACCCAAGCCCCGTCGGAGATCAGCGTCACGGCTCGACCCTCTGCATGCGGAGATGAAACCCTTTCAGGTAGAGCAGAAGCCGCATAGCTTCACCGCGCGTCCTCCCATCCAGGTAGGCTCGATATGCCCGGCCTCCTCGACGGAAGACCAACGGGCCTCGCCCGTTGGTACCCGAACCAACTTGAACCATCGTGCCTCTCTCTTGCAGATGTTGAGCGATGCCGAACAAGAAGTCGAATTCCAGGGTATTGGTGGGGGCCACCTGGTACACTCGGGCGAATATCATCTTGCGGATCGCTTCGGCACGGCTCACATACCGGTGCGACCAGACCGGTGCGGCGGCAGGGACCAGATTGGCGGATCTGGGTTGCCAAGGACGCCTGGCCACTTGTACGCCGTGCGCATCGGTCCGGATCTCCTGGTAGGCTGGGTTGAAAAGAGGCGCGCCTTCCGCATTCAGAAACACCCGGTCACAAGGCCCGGTTTCCCGCCCCGCGTGTTCCAGATCCACTTCCGGATCGCCTTGAATCAAGGCCCGCGCAAGTGCATCGGGGTCCGGGTATCGTTCCACCAATCGGCTTGGATGAGTCTTCGGTGATCCTTTGATGCGGCGTGCCACTTGCAGGCGTTGCCCTGCCAAATCGGTAAAGAATCTGACTTCCCGGATCGGACTCGTGAGCAACAGGACGGTCGCCTCGCGGCCACGCGCGTCGGCCAGCCGGATCGCCCGCCTCACGGCCATGGTTCCTCCTCGAATTCCCAAGATTCGTCCCACGTATCTTCAATCCAGTCTTTATCTTCCTCCCGGGTCGGGAAGCGTTCATGGGGACCGAGGAACCCAAAACCGTGTGGGGCTCCCTGGATCAAAAAAATGCTCTCCTCATTGGCCAACAGGAAGGAAATGCGAGGCAGGCTGGTCGCACGGGTGCGAAAGGGTACCTGGTAGATGGCGCCTTCACCCAAAGCCAACCGGAGCTCGCCTTGGATGAAGCCGCCCGTCACCGCAAACGCCCGGTCGATGGCGTAGTCTAGTACGGCCTCCGCCTCCACCGGGCCTTCCAAGCGCTGGATTTTGCCCAGAGTCGTGGGTTGGAGCCGCCTGGGGTTGCCCTCATGGTCGGTCGCGATCAGCTCGGATCTCGGTACCGTGTCGCCGGCGCGATCCTCGTAGTTCAACGCCACTGAACCGGCCGCCAGAATCCGGCCCTCGTGCGTCAGCATAGCTCGTTGGCAGGGATCCCCTCTCTCATCAACCGCGATGCGCCGGATTCGGGCCTTGTGGGCGGCGGTGTGGAGGGCCTTCAGTTCCAGTTCCGACCTCCCTCCGGGTCCCTCCACCTCGAGGTGGTAGCTCATGGGTATCTCCAAAGGCTTCACACGGTCTCGTAAGTCACAGCATGGTCGCTCTGAAACGCAAGCCAGTCAACGAATGAAGGCCAGTTCTGAGCCAGGTGGGCCGACTGTCGAAAAAGATGGATAAATCTCGATCATTCTCGTTGACTTCCCCTGGCGCCAGAGCAAACATGAACGTGCTCAAAGCATTGGTATTCAACGGTTTGGGCTATATCACACCATCAAAAAGGAGCACGATCATGACCAAGAAAGCGACCACCCCCGACTTCTCCAAAGAAACGCTCGCGGAAGCCCGCGAGCCCTTCTTCACCTACCTCCAAACCGAACGCAATTGCAGCGAGCCGACGATCTACACCTACAACATGGATTGGAAGTTGATCACCCGGTTCTTCAAGCCCGAGAAGCAGGTCCAGCGCATCCTTCCGGCACATGTCGGCAGCTTCATGAAGTCCGATATCCTGCTGAAGAAGCCCAACGGCGAGGATCGCGCCAAGCCGTCCCGCGACAAGACCTCCCGGCTGCTGCGCATGTTCTTCGACTGGTGCGTGGCCACCGGCCGGCTCAAGAAGGCGCCCATCCCCAAGGACGCCCAGATGGGCAGCCGCTCCATCCAGGAAATCGAGGCGTCCCGAGCCAAAGCCAAGGAGCGCCGCGAAGCGAAGCGGAAGCGCCGCAAGCCGGACAATGACCTGGCGCCTGAGCCGGGTGAAGCCAAGATTGTCGGTACTGAACCCGTACAGGAACCTAAGGCGGAGGCGCCAGCCGTTGAAAAGGCCGAAAAAGAGCCCGCCCTCACCGAAGCCTGATCCTTTCATTTCGAACACAGAGAAAGCCCATCGGTCTCCGAGCTACCCGAGACCGATGGGCTTCTTGGTTGCTGGATGAAGCGTTCAGCTTTGTTTACACGCGGCTTTCATCCATTGCCTTGTCCAGCGGTAAGCCATGGCTCCCGGTACCGGTTCCCACATGCAACGGTTCTTTCGCCTCGGACTCCCGCGCTTCTTCCAACAAGTCGGTTGCCCATTCGGTCGGAGAGCCCCCCGTCTCCGGGTTGTTCTCATTCTCCCGGATCAACCGCAGGGCTTTCAGGCCCTTGAGATGGCTTCGGAACATCCGGTCGAGGCGTTCCAAGGCCTCGTAGTTCTCCTGGGCCAAGGCGCGCGTCAGCTTGATGTAGTAAGACGCGGCCAAATCGACCTGGAGCACATCAGAGCTCTTGTTGAAGGAGAAGTCCTTGCGAAGCTGTTTGACGATTTTTTTGTAGACCGTGCGTTCCTCGTCATTCAGAAATCGGTCGGAATAGATTCCGTGGATCAACGGATAGGCGCCAGCCCGGACGTTCCCATTCCCGGAAAGCTTCTTCCTACCGGTTTTGCCCGAGGATCGCGGTTGTGGGTCGCTGAGAATTCGCTGGTTTCGTTTTTGACTCATGTGCAACTCCTTGTCATGTGCTGAGGGGTGAAAGTTTGAAGAGTGGGATTCAGAAAGGACCACACCCAAAAATGGGCCTGAGCCCCAAGCCGGGACCCAGGCCGAGGGTGTGGAGGTATCCGTGTGGATGGAAGGTTAGAAGTCGCCGGCAGGTCCTGGGAACCCATCGCATGACCATGGATCGACTCCGTACAGGGGATGATGCGCCCAAAGATCGCATCTGAAGATTATTTAAAGGGTGGCCAGGATGGGTGTGGGGAAGGTTTTTGAAATGCGTTTAATTTCCTTCCACATAAAGGGTCACCGCGCTCATGAAAAGCTGTTGTTTGCAGGGACAAGCGCGGAGAAAGTTCCCCATGGCGTTTTTAGAGAAAAACTTCAATGCGGTCGCGGACTCAAAAAACGAGCAACCTTACCTCCTCTTGAGGGCTTGCCAACTTCGGCGTTGCTCG
Organism: Acanthopleuribacteraceae bacterium; assembly: GCA_041940685.1. Lineage (GTDB taxonomy): Bacteria > Acidobacteriota > Holophagae > Acanthopleuribacterales > Acanthopleuribacteraceae > JBGTRP01. The sequence continues at coordinate 13,087 of JBGTRP010000027.1, read as the reverse complement.
GTCCACAACATGGACTCCAGAATTTTTCTGAGAGCATGTTCCGTGATGGGATCTCGCCCGCGCGTGATGCGGGGCATGAAAAGGATCTCTTCGAGGATATCCGGAGCCAGGTGGAGCAGGTTCATGATCTGGGACATGCGGGCACGGGAGACGAATCCCCGGTGGGCGATCTCGGCATAGCTTGCGATCTTGCCGGTGCGGACCAACTCGTCGAAATGCAGGGCCAGTGCCACGAGTTTTGCGATTCGGGGTACCCTGCCAGGTACCAGACCGTCGTTTGAATGGGGTGGTAATGGGCCCTGGTGAATCCGCTTGCAGCCTCGGGAGTCGCGGGTGAAATGGATCATCTGAACTACTTACATGTCGTTTCTCCAGCGGATATGCGAATGCCGGTGTCCTTGTAGTGAAAGGCAACCGCGCCTTCCTGGCCGTTGAACTCGATGCGCTCAAGCAGGAGGCCCAAAACCTGTGCGCGTTGGGATTGATTCAGCGTTTCCCAAAGCGGGCCGAATGGAGTCGCCTCTTGTTCCCTGTGGCTTTTTTTGACCTTTGCCCGTGTGCCAATGTCGACCTTGCCGGTTTCTCCGATCTTCTCGAAAACTTTCTCCACCAACTCGGAGTCCAGCGTCACCTGGCGGACTTGGCTCAAAACAAAATCCTCGATCTCCTGAGCCGGGAGGCGCTTTGTTGGGCAGGCGCAGCCCAGTTTTTCAGCTTGGCTGCACACATAGTAGGGATACTGGACCTTCCCGCGTTTGCTGGTGTAGGTCAGGTACATCGGGCAGTCGCCTCCTCCACATACCAGGAGGCCCCTGAGCAGGGCGGGATGTGGGACCTCCTCTCGGGGTTTGGCCTGGATTCGGTTGGAAGCGAGTTGTCTTTGAACGCGTTCCCAGAGTTTCGTGTCCACGACGGCCTCATGCTCTCCCTCGTAGAGCTCACCCCGGAATCGGACTTTGCCCAGGTAGGTCACGTTGTTTAGCAGGCGCTGCAGCGTTTTCTTGGTGAAGACCTGGCCCTGGTGGTGGCGGCCGTCTCGTGTCACCCACGATTTGTTGCGCCAGCCCCGGCGGTTCAAGGCCCGAGCGACGCGCAGAATGCTGCCCTTCTTTAAATAGAGCTGGAAGATCTCACGGACCTGCTGGGCTTCTTCCAGGTTGACGACCAACCGCCCGCCACGTGGGTCCACGTCGTAGCCCAATACCGGTAGGCCGCCGGTCCATTTCCCACGTCGACGTGCGGCCGACATCTTGTCACGCGTCCGTTCGGCGATCATCTCCCGTTCGAACTGGGCAAAGGAGAGCAGAATATTGAGCACCAGCCGGCCCATGGAGGAACTGGTATTGAACTGCTGAGTGGTGCTGACAAAGGCCACACCATATTTCTCGAAGGTCTCCATGATGCGCACGAAGTCGAGAATCGAGCGGCTGATCCGGTCGACCCGGTTGACGACCACGGCCTGGAACTTCCCAGCCGCCGAGTCCTCGAGCAGGCGCTTGAGGGCAGGCCGCTCCATGGACCCACCGGAGAAACCACCGTCGTCATACCGGTCCGGAAGGCAGACCCAGCCTTCGGACTTCATACTGGCGATATAGCACTCAATCGATTCCCGTTGGGCGTCGAGGCTGTTGAAATCCTGGTCCAGACCTTCGGTGGTGGATTTGCGCGTGTAGCCGACACACCGGACCTCCGATTTGGGGGAAGTTGGGCGTTTCATGAGGAGGCCTCCTTTCCGAGCCCGAAGAAGCGGAAGCCGTTCCAATTCGTGCCGGTAATACGCTTGGCCACGGCGCTCAGAGACCGGTAGGCCACGTCGTCATAGAGGAAACCATCCTCCAAAACCACGACGTGGTAGTGACGGCCTCGGTACCTGCGGATCAGCCGGGTTCCAGCCGTCGGGAGGCGGGAATCCTGGGTGGGCTGGTAGGAACGGCTGACCCTCGCGGTCGCGGTAGCCGGTTCCGGCAGGGATTTGGGCGCGAGTCTGCGAAGTTCGGTTTCGTCAGCGAGTTCCCTCGCGCGTTGCCGCGCGCGTTCCGTCAACCCGCCGAAGGCGGTGGCCTGTAGCTTCCAAGCAACCCGACGTACCAGCCAGGATTTGTTGTGGGTGTTGGGCGCCTCGCGGAAGAGTTCCCGGTACCGGTCCTGGAGCTCATGCACCGAGAGGTTGCTGAGGTTGTCGATTTCCTGAGTGAGATCCATGCGATTCCCCTTTCTCTGAAAGTCTGCGGGCGTCAACCCGCCTGGACCATGACCGCTCTTGGGGGCCCAAAAAGCCAGTGGTTTCTGAGTCAAGGAGGCACTTGTTCCGATGAATTGAGAGAAGGCCGCAAGCAAAGGCAGGCCGAGCCAGGAGGTGGACAATTTCCCGGTGGGGATCAGGTGGAGAAATCAGCATGCAGGCACACTTTCCAATTCCCTTTGAGAGATGGCGGGATAGCCGGATCAGTTTCCAACCTGAAACGAAAAAAGGCTTCTCCTCAACCGGTCAATTCAACTCAGATTTCGGTCATCAACCACCTCACCTTTGAATGTGAAAGAGGCACGATCTCGTTTTGATTCACTTTTTCTCCACAACTTGATCCGGCCGCCCTTTATATAGTCGGTATGAAAATTCTCATGGAGGTATGCCCATGCCACGCAGATCCAAAAAACAAGCCCTCAAGGACAAAACGGCCAACATTCAAATTCTCCGATGCCCCGTCCTGTGGGGCGAGCGCTACCTCATCAACCGCGACGATAGCCCACGCAAGTACTGGCCCCACCAGATCGAGGATCTGCGTTGCGAAGACCGCAACATCATTCACCTCGACGGCCGCGATGCCGGCAAAACCATCAACCTCGTCACCCTCGCGCTTCACTACTGCTTCACCACCCGAGGCGGTAAGGGCCTCATCGCCGCGCCGCACCAGGGCCAGCTCGATACCCTGATCGAGGAGTTGGACTTCCAGATCGATCACAGCCCCGACCTGGCCGCAAGTGTGGCGCTCAGCAAGCGCGGCAAGATGAAGATCAATCGCAAGCCCTACTTCCGGGTGGAGTTCCGCAACGGCAGCATCCTCTACCTCCGGCCGGCCGGGGCCTGGGGCGATGCCTTCCGCTCGCTGCACGTGGATCGGATCTGGGTGGATGAAGGGGCATGGTTTTCCGAACGCGCCTGGAAAGCCATCCGCCAGTGCCTGAAATCCAAGGGCAAGCTGCGCATCTACTCCACGCCCAACGGCATGCGAAACACCACCTACTACCGGCTCACCAGTTCATCCAGCTTTACCCTTTTCCGGTGGCCATCCTGGCTGAATCCCACCTGGACAGAAGAGCGCGAGCGGGAGTTGCTGGAGTTTTATGGCGGCCGTGAGACTTCCGGCTGGCAGCACGAGGTCGCGGGCGAGCATGGCAAACCCTCCTTTGGCGCCTTCAATAGCGAGCACCTCAGAATGTGCCTGCAGAATATCCCGGAATACCAGAAGGTGACCCTCACCGGGTCACAACTGGCCGACTGCGAGATCGAGGAAGACTCCTTCAATCGCATGGAGATGATATTGAACCTCACGCCCCAGTCGGATGTCTTCTGGATCGGCGGAGACCTGGGCTACACCAACGACCCCACCGAGTTGGTCGTGTTTCGCGAGAACCAGATCGGCGAACGGTCCGTCATGACGTTGGTGTTACGCATCCACATGGAGCAAGTGGCCTACCCCCACATCGCGCAGATGATCGGGTTGCTGGAGAATTACTTCCTACCGGCGGGGATTGGTGTGGACTACGGCGGTAACGGGATGGCGGTGGTCCAGGAACTCCTGACCTTGGACAAATACAAAACCTTGGGACTGGAGGGCCGGTTGGAGGGCTACCACTTCGGGGGAGTAACCAGCCAGGCATTGGGCGACGGCCGGGTGATCAAGAAGCGCATCAAGGAGTTGATGACCAGCCTGATTGCGGGCGCCCTGCAGCGCCGGGAGCTCATCATGCCGGCCGAGGATAGCGACATCGAGGACCAGTTCACCACGCACACCTACACAATGCAGAACGGCCGGATCGTGTACTCCAAGGGCAACGACCACATCATCGATGCGGTCCGTTGCGCGGTTCTGGCCCGACAGGAAATGGAGGATCCACCGTTGCAGATGAAGACGGTTACCTTCAGGGCACTGATCACCGACCCGGTGTTTTGGTGATGTCCGACAAGGTTCATAGAAAACCAAGTTTGTCAGCCTAAACCCATTGGGAATAAACGGAAAAGTTCAAAGTCTGTGCTTGCTTTGACAACCATCCAGAGCCAACATGGTCGTGGCCATGGGCCATGGTGGGAACAGGCATGGAGGGCAACAGAATGGAGCGGAATCCGATTGGCATATTTGCGCATGGAACCTGGAAACGCGGGGGCCGCCACCACGATGCGTATTGCCAAGGCTACCGTTTGGTAGAGGAAGCCTACCTCTGGGGCCGGATGTTCGACGTAAATTGGGGTTTTCCGCTCTTGGAACTACACTCGAGCTTGACTTATGGAACCGGCACCCGGGATATCCGATCGGATTTGGAACACGCCGTGCGGATATCCCGTGATTTCGGCTTCGCTGAGCCCACCGAATACCTTCCCAAGAACGGTGGCTGGATTCCCGGAGACTTGATGATCTTCGAGGACCCGGTGGAACGGCTCCTGGCCTTGGACCAACTGGAGGGGTTCCGGCCCGAGGACCCCAAATGTTTGTTCCAGCGGGTACTCTTTCCTGTCTATTTGATCAAAACGGTTCAGTGGCGTCTTGCCTGGGTGTATTCCTTCCACGCGAACCGCGTCACAGGTTTGCGGAAACGGCGACTCGTTTTCTGGAAGGAAGGCTAAAAAGAAAGGGGTTCAAAGCCCTAGAAATTGGGATAACCCTCCGGACGCAGGAAAGAGCCGGTGTTTAAGTCGTTTTCTCGTGCTCAGTTGACTTGACCGTTCTGTCATGCCTTGTAATCATGCAGTCCCATCTTTTCAAGTTGGGAGTTGAAAGATCCCGCGAAGGCCTCCCTCATTTCGCTGTCCAATTCACTTGCTCCCTCACCCACCTTTCCCTTTCGAATAAAGTTGCGATCGGACACGAGGCCCAGATTATGTAGCTTTCCATGGTACAAGTCGAATTTGTTTTGATGGTTCTTCATGAAGAAAAAGCCGCATCGATGCAGAATGCGCGGGAAAGCGTTTTCATCTACCTCAATTTCGCAGAACTTCGCAATCTTGCGAATCGAACGATCCAAATCGGCGGAAAGCGACTCATAAGTCAAGATGAGAACGTTGAGCTTGTCTTTGTTTTCAAGCCACCCTTGGATGTGGTCACTCCAAAGTCCATAAGCGACCTTGCCCGCAAGGAAAAGCGTTATAAAATCCTCCAAACTTCCTTTGAACCGCTTATAGGCGCGGTAATGGTAATAATAAGATAAGGCCACGTCCATGCTGTCCCGAAGAATGTAAATGTAGCGCCCCCTACCTTTGAAGATGCTTTGGTAGTTGAAATGCGTATTGAAGATTCTCGAAGATTTCATGCGGTCGAGGTTTCGGTATTCGGCCATAAAACTGCCCTCAAGGTTTGGAATAACCGTATTGATATGAGGGATGGCCACAGTTCCATCGGATGTTAGTTGATAGAGAATCATCTGGACCCAGGTCGTTCCCGACTTGGGGTAGGTCACAATAAAAATATCGTCGGGACGGGCTTGGTACTTAATCCTGTAGAGGCACTCATTGGAGACCTTGTGAAATTGGCGAAGTACTGTTTGGCAAAAGAAAATACATCGATTGAGGGCTCTAATGAGGAATATCAGGAGTCTTTTCAAAAAATTGAAATTCACCATCTCTCCCATAACGACATAAGAAGTAATGAAAGTACCCTTCCACACCTATCGTCGTTGGATTGGCAGGAATTGGATTCCGGTTTTGGAAAATAGTTTAAAGGGCGCGACTTTTTTCGTCCACATCGGATGATGGCCTGTACGCCAGGATGCAACGCTCTGTTTCGGCCAGCAGGCTCCCTCCTTCCCGGTACCGGGAGACGCTGCTAGCCCGCGCTAGGCAAAAAAGGGGTGCTGACTTATTGGCCTCCCTATTGGATTCAAAGAGGGTTCCTCCACTCATCCAAGCTGGGGATTAAGGACTCAAAAGTCCAACCTCCGTATGTGTCCTTAGTTCTTCCATTGCCGCCATGCAGCTTAGTTCAATAATGACAAAGTTGGTTATAACTCGCTTTCCTTCAGCGAGAGAAGCGACACGCGAAAAAAACCGAGGAACCTTGGAGTTCCTCGGTTTTTCCAGCAACGATCTGGGTTTAGTTTTAGTCAGGCGGACTCGGGTTATCGGTCTGAGGTTGCGGATCGCCAATCCGTTTACCCATGTGGATATCGACGGTGTTGAGCACCGGTTTGGTCGACCCGCCCTTCGACGGTAGGATCATTGGCAGTTGAAAGCTTCGGTCTCCCCGCGACCCGACAAGATATAGCGATGTGCTTTTTCTAACGAAACCTTTCAGGTTCACCGCTTTATTGCCAGCTACCATCCCGCGCGTCAGCAACCGACCGTTCTCTGTGCTGAAAACTGCCCAGAATCCAGCTTTCCGATGGTGGCGCGCCACCACCTGTTGGTTCACCATGGCCAAGTCTAGGAAAGGAAAACAAACCCACAATTGAGAGCCGATATGACACACATCGGGTTTGGCCAAGGCGCCGGTGACATGGATTTTTGCCCCTTCTTTATGGTTGCAAACAATTACCCAAGAATGAACGGAGTGGGTGGAGGCTGGCATGACTTCGAAGACGTGGTTTGTTTTCGTGGGTTGACAGATTTCTCCCCGGGCCAGAGGACATCTAACGACCAGGAAAAGGAAAATACCTTTGAGCAAACGATACAGGCTGGACAACAGAAACAGGTTGGACATTGTACCACCTCATTTTCAGGATTTGGTCTCCTGTAAGCGAGGTTGGAATGGCGGTTGCCGCTTGGAAACCGCCATCCCGTGTTCCCGGGATACGCGCCGCTTACACCCTATCTATCGATTCCGGTTCAAGAAAAAGGGGGGTGTACTCCTTGAGCGTGGTCCCTTTTCACCTTCCCTCAATAACTGGGGATGGCCCTTCCTGCAGAAAAGCATGAGGAACCAATTGTGCCGGCTGCCAAATCCCAGTCCATAGAACGTATGGAAGGTACAGGGAATATCATTAACGATGTTTCCCCTAACCCGAATTTCGCGGTTTAGGGGGGTCTGGTAGCGTAAGCCCTTGTAAAACCAAGAGGCATTCGGAAAAGGTCTCCACTACATTGGCGCATTTTTCGGAAGTTGGCCTTGCGCTTCTCTCGTCGCCTGCGCCGGGACAACCCATATCGATCCATCAACCTTTGCACCTCTTCATTTCCGCTGGGTTGAGGCTCTTCATGGTCGAGATCGATCTCCTCCAGAAGCCTGGGGAGGGGCTGCCTTGGCAATCTCAACCCCAGCATTTCGATCAAGAGTTGTTGCTCCGGCTTGGGCTGGGTGTATCTCGGCAAGACGATGGTTTGTCCTTCGGTGGTGGGTAGGTGAACGTCTACCATTTGCATCTCTGAGATGCTTTCCAATACGGCCCGTGGCGTGAGACCCGCCGCCTTGGTTTTCAGCAAGTTCTTCAGCGTCACTTGCAGGCAGTAGGCCAGGAAGGCCACGAAGATATGGGCCTCAATGCGTTCCTCTTTGGAATGGTAAATGGGGCGAATCGCCAGGTCGGACTTGAGTTCCTTGAAAGCCTGTTCGATTTCCGTCAACAGCAAGTACTGAGGCCAAAGAGTTCCCGGGTCCTGTTCTACCAAATTGGAGCGCAGCAGGTAGCGTCCCTCCCGACGGCGACGTTGGATCAACCTCTGTTTATCTACTTTCCAGTGAAAGGTGGTCTCGTTAATAGGTTCGCCCACCTTAGGCAGGCTGATTCTCACCAGAGAGGCAACCCGACCGGCGTCCCTCTCCGCCGCGCCAATCCGACGCAAGAGCGTGTCTCGGGTCAATCGCTTTTGTTTGCGCAGGGCCTCCAGCCGCTTCCAGTACTTTTTGAAACGTCTCCGCCGCATCGCTTGCTCTTTATCCACCCGCTTCTCACTCTTCACCAAGACATAAAGCTCCTCGCCGTCTCGGTGCAGTTTGACCGCCACCTCCTCGCGGGCCTGCTCCCATGGTTTGGCCAGGAAGGCCTTTTCCAACTTGCTCAGTCTGCCCTTGGGCGTCCCAACCAAGTAACTGACACCGCTCTCCCGCATTTTGGCCAAGCTCTCCTCGGTGGGAATGCCGCGGTCCATGATCCAGCGGCGGTTGGCTCTGCCGTACAATTCCTCGATCCGTTCCAGGAACGCCGCCAAGGTGCTGTTGTCGGCCGTGTTCCCCGGCATCACTTCATAGGTCAGCGGAAACCCTTGTGGCGTCACGATCAAAGCAATCACGACCTGAAGGCAGTCGCCGCGATGGTCGCGACTATAGCCATAGGCACGCTTGCCTTCCACCGGCGGATCGCTCTCGAAATAGGTCGATGTCAGGTCGTAGAGCAACACATGATAGTCGGCTCCAAACAGTTCAAGCCAACGGCCCTTGAGATGTTGGAAGAGTGCGTCCTTGTGTTCCACGAGCTTGTCCAGGCAGCGGTAGAGCTTGTCCCTCTGCACCAACCCGAAATCCTCACCCAACAGGTCACCCATGGCGCTTTGATCGAACCACTGACGGTGCAAGCGCCACTCGCTTCCACCCCGCAGCAGCGTGTAGGCCGTCAAGGTCTTCAACACATTTACCCAACGCGTCCCCTTCTGACTCGGTGGCAGTCTCGGCTTCCAGAACGAATCCAGGTTCAGCTTCTTCCATAAACGATCAAACAGCCAGCACCCCCCGAACTGTCGGGGACGATGCAACGAGAGCTTGTCGAGTTGGACCTGAACCACGCCTTCATCTTCGAGAGGCGCGCCGCCATCGGCTGGGAACAGCGACAACTGCTTGGGTTTCTTGCCTCCCTGCTCCAGGACCTCGATCGTCTTCCGCCAGGCCTCTCGTTTGCTGTCGTTGATTTCCCCAAGGTAGAGAACCTGGCGCTGCACCACCCGACCGCTGGAGGTCCGTCGGCTTTCGACAATACTCCAGTAGCGGTGGACTTTGCCGTCTTTCTTGCGGCGATTGCATTTGAGATACATGACCCCATTATTGTGCCAGTTGTCCTTCGGGCTTGAAAAGGGGCTAGGTCTCCCACACATTCAAATGGACCAAAATCGCCATTGGGGCCCAACGGATTCAGGCCCAAAACGCCTTCAAATTTCTTGAAATCACCTCGTCATTGCGAAGACCGGGCTAAGGTTCATCGTGGTGATATTGACCAGGCTACTCTTGCCGCAGCTTTTCCGCTTGCTTCCTGTACTCGAGTTCCTTTTCCTTTTGGTTGAGATGCTTGTAGACCTTGGCCAAAGCCTCCAGAATGCGTGCGTCGTTGGCTTGATAACTTTTTGCCTCCAAAAGGTTGCGCAAGGTCTCTTCCAGATACCAATCGACTTCATGGAATTGCCACAAAACCAAGAGGTGTTCGGCCCGTTCCAGCAAGGCGTCGGCTGCCTTTTGATTGTATTGCACCAGGGCTTCCGGGTGGGGTGGTGCGGTTCGGGTTTTCTCCATCTCTTCAATGGCGGCAATGGGGTCCACTTGCCCAGGTGATCCCACTCCAAAAAGGAAGGCGGCAAGGCCAAAAGAGGCAGCCATACCCAAGGCCAGGGCCAGCCCAACCACTCCATTACTCAGCGTACGGCGCTGGGGGAATGGGATGAGGCCTGTTTCATTCGCTGCCTCCTCATGGTGGGCGGACAAGTCCTCACGAGGTGCCTTGATCGGCGGCATGGGATGCGCTTCGTTGATGGCCCTGCCGGCATGAACCAGGAGGTCCTCTAATTGGTCCGGGTCGACCCGCGTGTCGGTTTCACGATCAGAGGTCAAGCTCAAGAGCGCATGGAGATCGTCCCGGTCGAACAGGGGTTCCGATTGTTTGGGGTCTTTTTTCATATTCGCGTTCACGGCTTCATCTCCTTTTCAACATAGTTGCGAAACTTCTTAAATGCACCTTCTAATCGTTCTCGCAGGGCCTTTTCACAGATACCCAGGTCGGCAGCGACCTTGCGTTTCTTTTGCTCCAACAAATACACGAATACCACGGCATCTAGCTGGGCATCCGTCAGATTCGTCTCCAGCAGCAGGCGGTGCACCAATGTCGGAATGGCCGCCTTTTGCTCCACCCGGATCAGGCGTTGCTCTGGATTCTCTCCGGGATCGGGAGGCTCTTGTTTGGGCAACGTCCCCCTATGTTTTTGCTTGCGTTCCTTCCTCCGATAAAATTCTGCCACCCGACATTTTCCGTTTTTGAGGGCCAATCGTTGCAAGTGGTTCATGTTGCGAATGGGTCGTTCGGGACGGCGTAAGTATTCGGCCAATGCAGTTTGATACTTCTGGAATAGATCTTCAGCATCTGGGTTGGGGACCCTGCTACGGATATAAAGCCAGACCGGCCTGGAACAAGCCTCGCCTAGGATCTTGAAAGCCTGGTGATCTCCATTGCGATGGCGGTTGATCAGGTCGGCAACTGCCTCATCGGTAAAAGTCTCGGGTTTGCTGACCATGGATGTTCCTCGTGTTGGATTTGTTTTTGGAAGTAGCGGCACCCCGCCACCCATACACTGGGGAGCAAGGATTCGGCAAAAAACGCGCAAAAAAATTGGTGATTTTTTGATTTTCCGCCAAAGATGCCCTGAGAAACGGAACCACGGACCATTTTTTCATCCGGGACCACCCTATCCGACGCAATGTGAATTCCACGCCAGCGAACAGGATAGTCACCCGGTTTTCTGGGCCCTCCTCTACCTAATCGAAATTCCTGAGAACGAAGGCCTCAAGACCGGAAAATCAGACAAACTTCCCTAATCCGCAAAAAGTTTGCGCGTTCGACCCCCTTTTTTTGCTCTACCTAACGATGGAACAAATACAGGGTTCTTCAGATGGAGGCGTTCATGTCGGCAATCAGGATTTTTGCAATCGGTGTTTGGTTCATAGTGGGTCATTGGCTAAGCGCTGGGGAGCTTTTCAGGGGTACCCTCACCGCCGAAGACAACTGCCCAACCCCGGCGGAAGAAATCGTCTTAATCCTGGAAAAAGAAGATGGCGTCGACGTCGGCTGGTTGGCGATCGGTTATACGCGCCGGGCCCGCCTTTACGGCAACAACGGCGGGGTTTGGAACCTGCTGTGGTCCGATGGCAGCCAGGGGTTAGTGAGGTTGGAGAGAGAAGGAGAGAACCTTAACGTCAACTGGCAGACCGAGCGCGTGGAGAGCCAGGCCTGCCCCTTTGGCCTTCGCCGAGAAAGCGGGGACCTAGACGAGGTAAGGGACGACATTGGGGAATCCTATTTCAGTGCGATGCTGCTCCTAGCGAAGGCCTATGATGAAGCAAAAAACCATCGTGACCTTTACAAGCTGTTCATAACTCTAGCTCATGCTTTTCCTCTGGAACATAGCTACGCGGGGGCGGCCGCTGCTCTAGCAAAGTTATTTGAGGAGAAGGAAAACGCGGCAGTCTGGTACCGGGAAGCAGCCGGCCGGGCTTACCGGGCCATCGCTCAAGAAGAACTGTCTCGCTACCATCAGGACTTGATGGACCTGTTGAGCGGCTATCCTGAAGACGCCCTCAAACAATACCAAACCGCCGCGGCATTGCCCGCGGAAAAAGAGAGCTACCGGGAAGCCTTTCGGCAAAAAAACGCCCGGGTAACCGCATCCTTCCGGTCCGGTTCTTATAGAGAAGCATTGCAGTTGGCCGAGGAAGCCAAGCAGTTCGCGAATGAACACTTTGGCCCGAATCACCCCTTTGCGCTCACGGCCACCAACAACCTGGCCGAACTATTCCGATCAGTGGGGAACTATGAGAAAGCGCTACCACTGTGCCGCCAGATGCTGGCGGAAAGCGAGCGCGTCTTGGGTCCCCACCATCCCCGCACGCTGATAGGTCGCAACAACCTTGCCGGTCTATACGAATCGATGGGAAATTTCGAAGAAGCGCTGCCTCTGTGCCGCCAGACGCTGGAGGAAAGGGAGCGTGTGTTGGGTCCCCATCACCCCGACACGCTGGGAAGCCGCAACAACCTCGCGGTCCTTTACGAATCGATAGGGAAGTACGAGGAAGCGCTTCCGCTGCACAAACAGACGCTGGAGGAAAGGGCGCAGTTGTTGGGTCCCCATCATCCCGACACGCTGAGAAGTCGCAACAATCTCGCGTTCTTATATGCATCGATGGGGAGTTACGAGGAAGCGCTACCGCTGTACCGCCAGACGCTGGCGGATGGGGAGCGGGTGTTGGGCCCTCATCATCCCGACACGTTGAGAAGTCGCAACAATCTCGCAATTACCCTGGCCCAAGCCGGCAACCATCAATTTGCCCTGGCTCATTTTTCAAACGGTCTTCGGCAAGCCAACCGCTACCTGGAGCGCTTGGCCTGGGGCGTCACCGACAACATACGCCATCGGATCCTCGGTCGGGAATCCCCATTCCGCTGGGCCTATCTTTCCCTACTGGTGGCTCACGGCGATGAAAAAGCTGGACAGGAGATCCTTTATCTGGCGCTCAAGCGTGACGGCATGTTGCGACGAATCTCAATCGCCGCCAAACAACTGACGATTGCTTCCCAAAACCCGGCCTTGCGGAAATTGGTTGAAGAATTTCGCGCCAAACAGGCCCAGTTCTCCGCCCTTTCTCATCGCATCCCCGCAGGGGCCGAACTGACCACCTACAAGCCGCGATTGGCCCAGGTCGTGGCGGACTTGGACAGCCTAGAATCCCGGTTGGCGCGCTCCATCGCCGTGCTTCGGCCCGAATACCGCGAACCCGATGCGGAAGAGATTCTCCGGCGTCTGGGGTCTGACACCGCTCTGGTTTGTTTCCTTGCCTTTCACAAGTTTGAAATTTCAAAATCCGGCATGGCCTTTCAGGGCCAACAGCTGATTGCCATCCTTTTAAACTCTGATGGCGAGAACGGTCTCCTTTTCCGTTTGGGACCCCTGGCGCCCATCGAGGAGAAAATCCAG
>JBGTRP010000026.1:0-19856 GCA_041940685.1 Acanthopleuribacteraceae bacterium | reverse complement strand
CCAGACCCAGCGCGAATCCAGATGGTGGCGATCGGAAGCGCGATTCCCGCCACGATGGCCGTCGCCAGGATCACGCTCAACGCGCGACGGCTCATTTCAAGAAGATCTCCCTCACGAACTGCGAGCTCGCATCGAGCGTCAGCACCTGGCGGTGTGGCGCGATCAACACCAAATAGGCTCGGAACAGGGGACCGTTCAACAAATCAAAAGGCGTTCTACCCTCTTCCTCGCGCCATTGCTCCAAAGCCGCGTCCTTGTCCTGCTCTCGACTCAGATCCAGGATTTCCAAGTCGATTTCCATTCTGGGATGGACAAGCTGGTGAGCGCCATCCGCGTCGAGCGTGGTGCGCAGGCCGGAGTGGCGCGTGGTCAGTTCATGCAGAGCCCGGCGCATGGCCTTGCCATCCATTTGCCCCTGTAGCTCCAGGCTGGTGGAGATGTTGTAGGCGATGGAGCCGCCCCGCTCCAACTCCGCGGAGAGGCGAAGCTGTTGCTGAGCCTCGCTCAGGGGAATTCGTTGCGCCTCCCTCTCTAGCTTTTCCGGCGCCGTCTGGTTTTTCCCTTTCGCGCCATGCCCCTCCTCATCTCCGAAAAAGCCGCCCTCTCGCAGCTCTGCAAGGGTTTGGCGCACGGCTTCCACCAAGAAATCGACATCCTCTTGCGAATGCGCGGTGGAAAGGAAACAACTCCGCCATTCCCAGATATACACGCCCTTCTCTAACAGATGGTAAAACAGCAGCTCCAAGTTGGAGGAGAACTCGAACCGGAACAACGAACCGAAGCATGTCATTTTGATGGGCGCGCCCGCCTCTTCAAACAGGGTGTTGAGCCGTTCGGCCAGTTGAGCCGTGCGTTGGTTCAGATTTTCCTGCAAGGCCGGGCCCTGCTCCTTTAAGTGACGCAGGGTCGCGGCCGCGGTCGCCATGACCAGCGGGTGCTGACAGAAGGTGCCGCCAAATGCCGTGCGTTCCGCGGCGGGATAGGACGCATCGCCATAGGACCAGTTGCCGCCATCGATGCCGTCCATGAAGGCGGCCTTTCCGGCCACCACGCCGATGGGCAGTCCGCCCCCCACGATCTTGCCGTAAGTGGCGATATCGGCGCGCACGCCGAAATGGGCCTGCGCCCCTCCCGGATGCACTCGAAAACCCGTAATCATCTCGTCGAAGATCAACGCGCTTCCCGATGACGCGGTAATGTCTCTCAATTCTTGTAAGAACGCCTTGGGTTGCAGGGTCAGGTTTCGGCTCTGAACCGGCTCCACCATTACCGCGGCCAAGTCTCCGGCGCGTTCGCGCAGAATGTGGAGGCTCTGTTCCTCGCCATAATCGAGGACCAGCAAGCTCTCGGCGACCTTGGCCGGAACGCCGGGCGCCATGGGCAGCGGGGGCGTGTCCGGGCCGGCGCCGCTATCGCGGGCCAGAGTTCCGTCCGCGTGACCATGGTAGGAATGCGTGAATATGGCGATTAAGTCTCGCCCGGTCGCGGCTCGCGCCAGGCGCATGGCGGCCATCACGGCTTCGGTCCCCGTATTGCTGAAGGCCACGCGCTCCAGGCCGGTCATTTCCGCGATCAGGGCGGCGACCTCGTTCACGAGCGGAGAACGCGCGCCCAACTCCACGCTGGTCTTGAACTCGTCTTCGATGGCCGCATCGATAAAGGGCGGGTGGTGGCCCAGCAGGTGAACTCCGAAACCCATGGAGAAATCGATGTAGCGGTTGCCGTCGACATCCCAAAGTTGGCTGCCATTCGTGCGCTGCCCGGTAATGGGGTAGAGCATTTCCTTGGTAGAGAAGCGGAAGCCCACGGTCGCTCTGCTGTCGGCCAGGTAGGAGCGGGACTCCCGCGCCAGGCGTTTGGAAGTAGGGGTTTTGGCGTTGAACCTTTGGATCAGCGCTTCCAAATGTTTCCCCTGACGCGGCGTCAGTCCCCGGGCGCGCATTTCAGCGGCCTTGCCCCAGGGGGGCGGCGCTTTTTCCCGCGTTTTCTCAGTACTGGCACGTGGTGCTGCCGTTGTGGAAGGCCTTCCGGCTTCAGGCGATGCCGGGACCCGGGAGGAAGGACGCGCTCTGTGTTGAATTCCCCCGCCGCGCAACCACTCCAATTGTCGCGCCATGAATTCCGTCAAAATGCGGTTCTGCTCCACGAGTAGACGTTCGATGGCGTCCGCACCCGGTTCCATGGAGGGAAGCTCGGGGAGGGATAGATCGCCGGGTTGCCCCATTAGCGTGGATTCGCCGGCGGGGGCGGACGGCGCTTCGTTTTCAAGCGCCCAAGGGCAGGTGGGCGGCATGTTTTCACTAATAAAAACGGCGAGTGAATCCAGGGTGGTCAGTTCCTCAAAGAGCTGGCGCATGGTGAGCTTCAGGGAGAATTGGGTTTCGATGGTCTGAATGGCCTCCACCAGCACAATGGAGTCCGCGCCCATTTCGAGAAAAGGCGCATGGGGGCTCACCGCGTCGGGCGTGGCCCGTAACAGCTCGGCCAGCGCCCCGCGCATTGTTTCCAATACGCGGGCTTGCCTTGCCCCGGGCTCCGAGGCCGGGTCCTGCGCCGCGGGAAGAGATTCTGACGGGGGTTCATTCATGCTCGTCGCTCCTTGAGAAACCCAGTATCGGTCACGTTGGAAGGGGTAACCCGGTACGGTCACCCGGTTTCGGGGATAATCTCGATCCCAGCGGCGCCAATCGATACGGGCGCCCGCTTCATAAATGGCGGCCAGGCTGGTTGCCAGCATCCTCCAGTCGTCCATGCCTTCCCGCAGGCTTGCCAACCAGGGGAATGCGGCGTCGGGGAATTGGCGCCTACAGATGGTGCTGAGAACCGGCTTTGGTCCGATTTCAATTATGGCCTCACAACCCATTTCAAGAAGCCGTTTTACGGCGGGGGCGAAGCGGACGGGCGCTCGAATTTGGGCGCACCAATAATCGGCGTCGGGCCCCTTTTCATGTAACTCTCCGGTGATATTGGAGAAAAGCCGAACGCGGGGCGGCGCGTACTCGATCTGGCGCGCCAGGGGCTCCAGGCGCTCGGGGATTCCAGCCATCAAAGGGGAATGAAAGGCGTGGGAGACATTGAGCCGCCGGGTCTCCACGCCCGCGGAGGATAACATTCCCAACGCCGAGAGCATCGCGCTCCTGGCTCCGGAAATCACCGTGTTTTCCGGACCGTTGAAGGCCGCGATGGCAAGCTCGTCCTCAAATTTCGCGACGACCTCGCGAACCAGGTCATCCTCGGCGAAGATGGCGGCCATTTCGCCCCGTTCCGGAAGCTCCCGCATCTGGCGGGCCCGTTCGGCCACCAAACGCAAGCCGTCCTCCAGGGAAAACACGCCGGCGGTATAGGCGGCCGCGTACTCGCCAATGCTATGGCCCAACAGGAAGGCGGGCTCCACGCCCCAGGACCGCCACAAATCCGCCAGGCCGCACTCGAGCGCGTACAAGGCGGTTTGCGCCCAAAGCGGGTCATTTAAGTCGGCGCGCATGTCTTCGGCTTTCTCGTTCTCGGGATCGAGGGCCGCGATCAGAGAAGCGCCCAGCATGGGCCGCAGCAGCGCGTCGCAACGATGTAGGGTAGATAGGAAACCCGGGCTGGTTCGCACCAGAACGCCGCCCATTCCCAAATATTGCGAGGCTTGGCCTGAAAACAGGAATCCGATTTTGGGCGGTTGATTGGGTCCGGGAGCGGCGTCCGCTTTCGCGTCCCCGGATAGCCGGTTTTTCAGGCGATCCAATCCCTTACCAAGCTCTTCTAAGCTTGACGCCGCGATGCCGCGGCGCAAGGGGAATTGGGCTTGTCCGCTGTTGGCGGAAAAACATAGGTCGCCCAAATTCAAGGACCCGTTGGCGTCCAGGCGGGAACGGAAGCTCTCAATACTCTCGATCAAAGCCGGTTCCGAGCGTGCGGAGAGAGCCAAGAGGTGAACGGTCCGGTCGGGGTCCGCGCGGACGGGCTCGGCGCTTGGAGGCTCGGCCAAGATGACATGGGCGTTTGTTCCGCTGGCGCCGAACGCGCTAACTCCCGCGCGACGCTCGCCTTCGGTTTGTGGCCAGGGCGTCAGGCGGGTAGGCACCTTGACGGGTAGTTCACGCCAGGAGATATGAGGGCTGGGGTCGCGGAAGTGGAGATGCGCGGGGATTTCCCGGTTCCGCAAGGACAGCACTGTCTTGATCAAGGCGCCGATGCCAGCCGCGGACTCCATATGGCCCAGGTTGGTTTTGAGTGAGCCCACGAACAAGGGATCTTCTGGGGACCGATTTTGCCCATAAATCGCGGCGAGCGCCTTCATCTCGATGGGATCGCCCAAGGCGGTTCCGGTTCCATGCGCCTCGACATAATCCACGGACTGAGGTTCCAGCCGGCCCAGGGCCTGTCGCAGCAACGCGCGTTGGGCCTGGGCATTGGGCGCCGTAAAACCGCTGCCCCCGCCGTCTTGGTTGACCGCGCTCCCCCGAATCAGGGCCAGAGGCCTGTCCCCCTGCTCCAGGGCATCGGCAAGTCGTTTGAGCACCACGACGCCGCAACCCTCTCCGCGCACGAACCCGTTCGCGGCGGCATCGAAAGTTTTGCAGCGGCCGTCGGGCGCGAGCGCCCGGGTTTTGGAAACGGCGATGGTGTTTTCTGGGGTGAGAATTAGATTGACGCCACCGGCCAGCGCCATGTCGCATTCCCGGGTGCGCAGACTTTGACAGGCCAGGTGGACGCTCACCAGGGAGGAGGAACAGGCCGTGTCAACCGCCAGGCTGGGACCCTCGAAGCCGTAAAAATATGAGATTCTACCGGCAATGGTGTTCATGGGGTTGCCGGTGAAATAGTAACCGTCGATGCCCAGGTCCTCGGAATCCGCCAGGAGGCGCGCATAATCGTTGGTGGTGACGCCCACGAAGACGCCTGTCTTCCCGCCCGCGAGCCGGTCCGGCGCCATGCCCGCGTGTTCCAGCGCCCGCCAGGAGACTTCCAACATCAACCGCTGTTGCGGATCCATGGAAAGCGCCTCCCTGGGGGAGAGGCGAAAGAACCAGGGGTCGAAAAGGTCCACATCCTTGAGAAAGCCGCCATGGCGGGCGTAAGTTTTTCCAGGAGTTTCGGGGTCGGGATCGTAATATGCATCCACATCCCAGCGCTCTCGCGGCACCTCGGTCACCGCGTCCACCCCCCGTTTTAGCAATTGCCAGAGGGCTCCAGGGCTGTCGGCGCCCCCGGGAAACCGGCAACCCATTCCGACTACCGCCAGTGGCTCTTCGTGGACGCTCTCGGCGGCTTTCAGCCTGGCCTGTAGGTCTTCCAGGGCAAGGTAGGCCTTCTTCAAGGGTGAAAGCTTGGCAATGCGTTGGTCCATGTTCTTCATCGATGGCTCCGGGCCCGGATGGTTGCCGATGGTTTCGGGTCAAGATATTGGATGGGACGGTTAATTGGGTAGATGGTCCGCATCTTCGGCGGACATGCGTTTAATCTGTCGTTTTTGCTGGTAACGCAGCCGGCGGAAGAAGAGGTCAACCTGCCGCGGTGTGTTTTCCAGATCGAAACCCACGCGAATCGCATTTATCTCAGGCATGTAGGCGCATAACGCGTGGTTTTGTTGCATGTTTAGGGCGAGTGCCTCGTTGTCGAGGCCGGGAAGGCGAAAGGCAAGCATCGTGGGCGAAAAACGGGCGCTTAAATCACCCAAGGGCTCGGCGCCGGCTTGATTGAGACAATTCAGGAAGTATTCTTTGATGCGCGCCACATGGCGCGCCTTTCCGGAGAAATCGATTCCCTGATTATAACCTTTTGCGCGCAGGGTCCCAATGGCCGTGACCAGGCTGATGAATCGGTTGGGGTGCAATTGCGTGCCCACCGTGGGTTGGATATGGTGAACCGGGGGAATCATGCCCTTCAGAATGATTTGGCGGGGCAGGGTTTTGCCATCCAGCCTCCTGATATGCTTGATCACGCGTTCGCTCAGGTAGAGAATGCCCAACGGATAACCGCCCAAAGATTTGTGAGCGGAAACAGCGTAGAAATCCACTCCCGCCTTTTCCAACTCCGGGAAATTGACCCGAGGCAGGTTGCCCAGTGCCTGGGCTCCGTCAACCAGAATCATGGCTGCAGGGTTCTTGCTTTTGATTCTTGCGGCGATGTCGGCGATATCGAGCACGCGACCATTGCCCCGGAGGACATGGCTGAGCACCACCAACTTGGTGCGCTCGTCCACAACGGCGACCAGGTCTTCGCCTCCCCAGCGGTTCAGCAGCGGCGCCGTAATCAGGCGAACGCCCGTGGGCGTGTTGGGTATGTCCCGCAATAGCTCGTCGGGGGACTCATCCACAATATCGTCCGCCCAGGTCGTCAATTCGTCGTCCCTGCGGGTGTTGCCATGATCCAAATGATGGGTAAATACCCTGGGAATGGATTGGTATTCGGCATCGCTGGTGACGACGGTTCCCTTCTCCACCTCCGCCAGCCAAAAGGCGATGCTGACCGCTTCCGAGGTATTGCGTCCGAAAAATACGCGGTCCGGGTTGTCAATTCCAATGATAGACGCGGCCGACCTCCTGGCTTCCATTTCATGATCGCCACCGTTGGGTGGGTTTCTGACCGCGTCGTACACCTCGCGATAAGGCCGCGCGAGGGAACCGAAAAAGTCGATGATCTCTTCCTGCAAGGTTCCGAAATTGCGATAGACCTTATAGGAATCGGACTGCATAAAGGGCGTTCTTTCGTGAGGGCTTGTATTGGAATGTGGCATTTTTAAGTTTCTTTATAGGCTTGATGATTGGTTGTTATTTATAATAAATAAATTCAATCAAAATTTGTATGGAAAGACCCATAAAAAAGTCAGTTGAATTTATAATTGAAGTGGCGTTCCAAAATTTCCTGAAATTGACAATTGTGTTTGAATGCTGTTTGCCCCATGGATGTCTAACACCAGAAATCGAAGTGGGGAGTCCTCGGGTCAGAGCAAACCGATTTTCTTGAGCAGCAGACGTTCCGCCTCCTCTTCAGATATTTGCTCCAACTTTTGGAGTTGATCAATTTGGCCGTCATGGTCCTGATTTTCACCCCGCGGGCCCGCCTGGGTCTCAGCCTCGGTGGTGCTCTCATCCCCGCCGGACGGGCCGAGAACTTCCTCCAACAGGTGCTCGGCCAGCCGTACGATGTTGGGTTGTTCGAAAATGAGGGTGGAGGGAAGGGAGTGACCGAGGTTTTTGCTGAGCCTGTCAGCCAACTCCACGGCCAACAGGGAATCCATGCCCATTTCCACGAAGCCTTGTTCATGACCGATGGCCGAAGGGTCTTCATAGCCCAAAACCGCTAGGGTCTCGCCGTGGATATGAGCGAGCAGAGTTTCCCTGCGATCCCGCGCCGATAACTTTTTCAGGTTGAAATGGGGCTCCCGGGTTGTTTCCCGTTTTGAAGCGGGCCTAGCGGAATCCTCGTCCATGAGCTCCAAAAGCGGGCTGCGGCCGCGCGCCTCATAAGATCCCCGAAAGAGCGACCAATCCACATGCGCAACCGCCGCGGCCGCGGGTGAGGGTCCGAGAAAACTTTTGAATATCTGCAGCGCCGAGGCGGGCGGCAACGGCAGCACCCCGATGCGGCGCAACAGGGTTTCCGCTTCCGGCGTGGTCATGCCGCCGCCGGCCCAGGGTCCCCAGTTGATGCTGGTAGCGGGTAGTCCATTTGCCTGGCGGTAGGCGGCGAGCCCGTCCAGAAAATGGCAGGCGGCCGTATAGTGGGCCTGACCCTTGGAGCCCCAAACCGAGGCTATTGAGGAAAAGCAAATGAAAAAGTCCAGCGGCATGTCTTGAGTCAGCTTGTGCAACAACCAGGATCCCCGCACCTTGGGTGCGAGCACGGATTCAAGAATATCTCCCTCTATTGATTCGATGGGGGCATAACCGGGAGCGCCGGCAGCGTGAATCACTCCCCTGAGCGCCGGCATATGTTCCCGAGTGTGCTGGAAGGCAGCTTCCATTTGATCCGGAAGGGTGACGTCGGCATGGATTTCCAACAGGTTCAGGTCTTTTTGTTTCAGAATTTCCAGGGATTTTTGCGACTGGGGCCGAGCGGCGCCGGAGCGGCCGAGCAAGGCAATGTGGCGGGCGCCCGCCTCCGCCAAACAGGCGGCGACCCGCAACCCCAGTGCGCCGAACCCGCCGGTGATCAGGTAACCGCTTTCTGGATCGATCGGCGCGGGGGATCGGTCGGATGCCAGACCGCGCCGTAGCCTGGGCGCGAAAAGCTGCCCATCGCGTATGGCGAGCCTCCCATCCGTGGGCGGTTCGAGAATGCAGGCGGCTAGGTTGGCGGCGTCCATGGTTTTCCCCCTGTTCTCCAGGTCGATCAGGCCGCCGTACATCTCGGGAAATTCCATGGCGACCACCTGGGCGAATCCCAAGAGCGGGGATGCCGCGAGGCCTTGCATTTTGGGAGCGTCCCCCGCGGGGGCCGCATCGCGGGTAATGATCCAGAGGCGCGCTTGATGGTTCTTAACCTCCGCCAGGGACTTCGTCAAATTGAGCAATCCCAGATGCACATCGTTTTCCTCGGGAGATGGCTCGCCGGTCTTTGAAGTGGGCGTGAGATCGAGGCCGGGAAGGTACACAACGCGGGACAATCCCCGCCCCCCATCCGCCGAGTTTGAAAGCAGTACCCGCAAATCCTCCTGCTCGTCGAGCCGGATACGCATGCTTCCGCCCGCCTCGGATTGGGGAGACCCGGACGGGAGGGCTGTCAGCGTTTCGATGCCAAGCTCTTTCAAATGGTTCGCCAACTCGACGCCAAACCCGCCCCGGTCCGCGATGAGAAGCCAGCGCTCGTTCTCTCGGCCCGACTGACTTTCGGTCCGCGAGGGCGCCTCCGCTATGGCGCGCCATTCCAGACGATAGAGCCACTCACTCTCATGATGGTCCCTTGGCGATTGCCGATGCAACCGGACGATCTCCTCGGCGACGAGGCCAAGGTCGGGCCGAACCGAATCTGGCCAATCAGCGGATTGGGCAAGCAAGTCGGCGAGCGCGCCGGGCTCACCCTGGTTCAGGAGGTCGCTGAGAATCGAAACGGGTTGTTCCTTCCGGGTCTCGGCCGGAGTTTCGAGCGGATCCTCCACCCAATGTCGTTCTCGCTGGAATGGATAGCTGGGCAGCACGATATTTTGGTAGTCGTCGCGTTCGTGAAGGGCTGCCCAGTGTACTTGGGCTCCCTGAACATAAAGGATGGCGAGGCTTTCCAGGAAACCTTCCATTCCAGAACCGGTTGGCTCCAGGCCGGGCAGCAAAGGCGTTTCCTCCTGGCCGCCCATTTTGCGAATTTTATCGAGCCAATCCCCGCCGGGTCCGATTTCCAAAAAAGCTGGAGGCGGAGAAGCCTTGAGACGATCGAGCGCCTCGGTCAGATGGGTCGTGATCTGTATTTGGCGACGCCAGTATTCGGCCGCGGCGGCAGCGGTATTCTCAACCTCGCCGTTGAGGCTGGAAATCCAGCGAAAACGAGGGCGGTTGTATGTTAGCGAGTCCAGGACGCGTTCGAATTCCGCGGCCGCGGAATCCGTTGGGTCGCGGATGAAATCGGTTCCGGAACAGACCAGCGCGATGCCGTCCTCCAGAGAAAAGACACCGGCAAAACAGGCCGCGGCAACCTCGCCGACTCCCTGGCCCAACAACGCCGCGGGCTTGATGCCCAACGCCTGCCACAGCTCGGCCAGCGCGTATTGAAGCGTGAACCGGCAGGGCCGGGAATAATGGGTTTCGCGCAATTTTGCGTTCTCGTCTGAATCGGAGAACAGAACCTCCAGTAGGGGGCGGGACAGCTTGGTTCCAAAGAGCTCGGCGGACCGATCGAGCGCATTGCGGAAAGGAGAAAAGCGGCGGTAAAGCGCCTTGCTCATTCCGGGCAGAAGAGCATCTTCACCGGGGAACAGGAACAGGGGCCGCGCGGCGCGCGGGTGGGATGATGCGCCGCCGGTAAAAAGGGCCGAGAGATTTCCGGAAACAAAGGAGGCCAAACTCTTTGCCGCTTGCTCGGAGTCCGCCGCGACCAGGGCCAAACGCCTGGGAAAATGGTTCCGCCCGTGATGGGCGCAATAGGAGACATCGGCGAGATGCGGCATGGGCGCCGGTTCCAAACAGCGCGCGTAGGATTGGGCCAGGGCCCTCAACGCGGTTGATGTCTTCGCGGAAAGGCAAAGTAAATGGGGTCCGTCTCGATCCTTGGAGTCTGGGTCCGAATTTGGTTTGGGCGCTTGCTCCAAAACCAGGTGGACATTGGTGCCGCTAAACCCAAACGAGCTGACGCCGGCCATGCGGGAGGAGCCCCTATCCGGCCAGGCTTGGGCTCGGGTAGGAACGGAGAGTGGCAGCTTCGACCAGTCGAGATGGGGGTTGGGGGTTTGAAAGTGGAGGTTGGGAGGGATGTATCGCCGTTGCAGCGCGAGAATGGTTTTAATCAGGCTGGCGCTGCCCGCCGCGGCTTCCAGATGACCGATATTGGTTTTCACCGAACCCAAAAAGAGTTTGTTTCCCTCGGGGCGGTCTTGGCCGAATACGGCCGCCAATGCCTCGGCCTCGATGGGGTCGCCGAGCGAGGTGCCGGTGCCGTGCGTCTCCACAAAATCGATACGATCCGGGGTCGCCCCGCTTTTTCTGATGGCCTCCTCGATGACCTCTCGTTGCGAACGCCCATTGGGTACGGTGAGGCCGCCGCCCGGCCCGTCCTGGTTCACGGCTGAACCGCGAATCAGCGCCAGAACCCGGTTGCCTTGGGTTTGGGCATCGGAGAGGCGCTTCAGAACCAGCATGCCGCAGCCCTCGCCGCGCACGTACCCGTCCGCCCGCGCATCGAAGGTTTTGCATCGGCCGTCCGGCGCCAGCATGCGCGCCTGAGAAAAGCTGACCATAACCTCCGGTGAAAGGATGAGGTGCACCCCGCCCGCGAGGGCGGCCTCACATTCCCCCTGGCGCAGGCTCTGGCAGGCGAGGTGAACGCTGAGCAGGGAGGAAGAACAGGCCGTATCCACGGCCATGCACGGCCCCCTCAGGCCCAGGAAATGGGAAAGGCGGCCCGCGGCCATGTTGAGCGCGCTGCCGGTTCCGGAGTGGCAGGTAGAATGCCTGGCGCTTTTACCCAGCCGAACCGCGTGATCGAAACAGGTAATGCCGATAAAAACTCCTGTGGCCGTATCGAAGAGCGATTGCGGCGCGATGTTGGCATGTTCCAGGGCTTCCCAACTCACCTCTAGCAGGACGCGTTGCTGCGGATCGAGGTAGCGCGCTTCCCTCGGGGAGATGCCGAAAAACGGGGCGTCCAGCTCCTGAACCCCTTCGATAAAGGCGCCGTGGCGGATGGTCATGCGACCCACGGCTTCCGGATTCGGATCGTAATAGGCATCCACGTCCCAGCGGTCGCCGGGGATTTCGGTAACCGCGTTTCGGCCCTCCTGGAGAAGGGTCCAAAACTGTTCCGGTGAATCCGAGTCGCCCGGGAACCGGCAACCCATGCCAACCACCGCGATGGGTTCATTTTGGGAGCGCTTCAGCGCCTCCAACTCGGCCCGGCGTTGGCCCAGTTCCACATAGGCTTGCTTTAACGCGGTTTTAAAATCGGAATTGGGTTGTTTCAACGTATGCCATCACTTCGGTGTATTGATTTCTTCCACGAGCAGACGCAGCATCTCATCCTCGGAAAGCGCATCCAGACCGCCTTCCTTAGGATGTTCTTCGTTCTCGTGGGCTCCGCTGGCCTCGGATTCTCCATCTCCGGCTTTCCCTGCTGATGCGGATAGCTTGGTAGGTAAGACCTCGGTGACGAGGTAGGCGGTAAGCGCCTTCAAGCTCGGGTGTTTGAACAGCAGGGTCGCGCTGAATGGATGGGCCAGTTCGCGTTCGAGCCGGTTTTTCAGATCCAGGGCCATGATCGAATCGAGGCCCAGGTCGAATAGCCGTTGATCCGCTTGCAATGAGCTGGAGTCCCTGAGCCGCAACACCGCGGCAACCCTCGTCGCGAGATGTTCGAGGACCGTGGCTTCGAGATCCGCGCTGGGAACCTCCTCCAATTCGCGCAAGAGCGCGCCACTGGGAATCGAGGTTGCTGGGTTTTCTTCAAGTTCCCGTGCCAAAAAAGCCAGCGGTGGTCGGCCTCGCATGCTCGGGTCCGTGGCAAAGAGGCGCTCCCAATCCACCTGGAGGCCGGCCAGCCGATCCGGCGCATCCTGGAGCAGCCGGCCCAGCGCGTCCATTCCTTGCTTCGGCTCTAGTGCGTCAATGCCCAGCGTCGCCAATTTTCCGTGAGCCGAACGGCCGTATTCCGTGGCGGCATGGCCCACTCGCGACCATGGACCCCAATCCATGCAGAGCGCGGGAAGCCCTTGTTGACGCCGGAAACCCGCCAGGCCATCCAAAAAGTAATTGGCCGCGGCGTAAATGCCTTGGCCGGGAAGGGGTAACAGGGTGGCGGCCGTTGAGAAGAGAACGAAGTGGGAAAGCTCCAGATCCCGTGAATGGAGGTGTAGATTCCAAGCGCCCTGAACCTTGGCGGCCGCGGTCCGCCGGAAACGCTCCGGGTCCTGATGGATCAACAGGTCGTCGTCCAGGATGCCGGCCAAGTGGAAAATGCCCCGAATGGGCGGCTGCTCGTCGGCAAGATCGCGGAAAAGCGCGGCTACTTGACCGCTATCAGCCACATCCGCGCGGGCATGGACGACATGGACCCCGCCCGTCTCCATGCTCTTCAGAACGGCAGAGGCTTCCGGGGAGGGCTTGCCTCGGCTCACGAGGATCAGGTTGGCCGCGCCTTGGCTGATCAGGTACTCGGCAAGGCAAAGGCCCAGACCGCCCAGCCCGCCCGTGATCAGATAGGACCCCCGATTGGAAATTCGCGGCGCGGGCCGATCTTCGATCCGAGAGTCGAATCGCCGGAGTCGCAGGCCAAGTGGCTGGTTCCTGCGCCAAACCACGGACTCTTGCGGTTCCGAGAGGATATGGTTGACCAGGATCCGGGTGTTCTCGGACCAATTCAAATCAGGGTCCAAATCCACCAGGCCTCCCCATTGTTGGGGGTGCTCTACCGCGAAAGCTTGGCCCAATCCCCAAAGCGGGGCTTGCGCCGGCGAGAGGGACGCCGTCTCCATGCCCGTGGCCACCCCTCCGCGCGTAATCAACCAGAGGCGGGGCATGGCTCCACCGCCCGGGCTGGTGAGGGCCCGCATGAGCTCCAGCGCGGGTCCCAGGATGTGGTTTTGATCTTCGAACAGTCCGGCCGCGTCTAGTCCATCCGTTGGATGGGCGTCCAAGGCCCAGGTGAATAGGATGTCGCTGTAACGGGAGCCGTCTTTAAGCAATCCGGCGAAGGAAGCCATGTCCGCGGGCGCGGGGCAGCCCTCCAATTCCTCGCGGCGCACGAGCTTGCAGGGCAGTCCGTCAATACTTAGCGACTTGGCTAAATTAGCCCCGAGTCCCATGCCGTCCGCGAGGATCAGGAACTTGCGGGTTTTCGCCCTTTCGCTTTGTCCGGGCGATTCGTGCAAGGGCAACCATTGCGGTTGGTAGAGCCAGTCGATGGGTTGCCGCCCCGCGTTTTCGAAAAAGGAGGTCGGCGCGCGGCGGAGGCGGAGTTTGCCAATTTCAATACAGAGCCGATTTTGATCGTCATACACGCGGACACGGCCCTCGGCTCCATTCGAGGTTGGCGTTCCCTGGAGGTGCGCATGACTCCAGACAGGCCCTTTCGGCTGACGGTGAATCTGTAAGCCACCCACGGAAATGGGGAGGAAAATCACTCGATTCTCCTCGTCGTAATCCTGCTTCTCGCCGGTTACCAGGGCTCCCGCGAGGGCTTGGGCGCAAGCATCCAGAAAAGCGGGGTGAAGGAAGAGACCCGGTTCTTCTTGGCCGGGAGATGGGGGCTCGATCCTCGCGAGGGCTTCTTTCTCACCACACCAAAGTTCGCGGACCGCGGCGAAGGCGGACTCCAGGAGAATGCCGCGCTCGCGCAACTTTTGTCGAAAAACCTCGCCGTCCAACCGCGTGGGGCAGCGTTCCAGCACGCGTTTCCTATCGAAGACCGTCCCCGTGGCCGGATGGTCTTTCGCGGGTGGAGGCGCGGCCTTGAAGGGCGCTCGGGCTGGTCGCAGCGGGGCGCGTTTGGGCGCATCCAATTGGGCGTAGATCTGCTGTAGGCGGGCGAGGCTGGGCAGGTTTTCCAGGATCAAATTGCTCTCGGGTCCGAAATCCAGGAGGCAGGCGATTTCATCCACCCCATGGGCATCCAGGCGGCGCACCAAATCCAGGCAGGATTCCGGGGTGCCGATTAGACCTCTTGACGAGGCGAACCGTTCGTAAAGAAATGCGACAAAATCGTCGAGATCCGCCTCGGACATGGAGGAGAGGTCCACGTCTTGACCACGGCTCCTGGCCAGGCCCTTGAGCAGGCCGATGTTGTTTTTGATGTAATTGCAATAGGGCGCCCGGGCAAGTTCCTTCACCCGCGCGGCGTCCTCGCCCACGAAGCTGTGCAGCATCACGGTGACCCGTACGGCTTCCGGGTCATGGCCGTGTTCCCGGCGTGCTGCCCGGTACATGTGAACCTTTTCCGCGAGCGCCTCGTCATCCTGGTCGAGAATGTGGGTGAGCACATGGGCGCCGATAGCGCCCGCGTTGGCAAAGGTACGCGGATCCCCGGCTGCCGTGACCCAAATCGGCAGTTCCCGCTGGACCGGGGTGGGATAGATTTTAATTTCGGAAGGCTCGCCCACCCCGTTGCGAACGCGTGTTCGTTCCCCCCGCCACAGACTTTGGACGCGCGGGATCGCCTCGAACATTTCCCGTTGCCGCTCGGGATAGCGTTCCGGGAAAAAGGCAAAATCATCCGGATTCCAGCCGGAAGCAAAGGAAACTCCCACTCTGCCTCCCGAGAGATTGTCCACCATGGCCCATTCCTCGGCAACGCGGATGGGATTGTGCAACGGCAGCACCACGCTTCCCGCGCGCAGGGCCAGCCTCTCCGTGATCATGGCCAGTGCGGATTGCAACACGGCGGGGTTGGGATAGAGGCAACCAAAGGGCGTGAAATGGCGTTCGGGAACCCAAATCGAGTCAAATCCGCGCTTATCCGCAAAGCGCGCGCAATCGAGGATGAGGCTGTACTTCTCGCCCCGCAGGGCTTCCTCGTTGCTGGCGAAGAACATGAGCCCGAACTTCATTTGGCTCCCCCCGCGAGCGCCCGTGGGGCCCGACTCGGCGGGTCGGGGATGACGCCTGGGTTGAGTTGAAGGGTGGCGTAGTGGGTCCATGAATGGGCCTGTTCGTCCGGGCCACTTTCTTCGCGCCCATAAACACGAAAGCCGATTTTTCCATCCGGGTCCCTGTTCAGCACGGACTGCAGGACCATGGTCCGATTAGGGTTGAAAAACAGTGGATGGTGGAGCTCCAGGCTCTCCAGACCCTCCGGACGCAGGGCAACGTCCCTGGCCGCGGCAAAGGCCATCTCCGCGTATGCCGCGAAGGGCATTACCGGTAAGCCGCCAATTCGATGGCCCGCCATGAAACCTATATTGCCCCCATGAAGCCGTTTCTCCCATATATGCGTGTGTTCAAGATGCGCGGGCGCTTCTCTGGTTTCCCCCAACAGAAAGTGTTCGGGTTCGGTTGCCCTTTGAACCCCTTCATGCCCGAGGTTCCTAGGTTTGCTCCCCGATTCGGGTATCCAATACCGCTGGCGCTGGAACGGATAGGTGGGCAGCGGCAACCTGCGGTGGACAGAGCCCGCGTGGAAGGCGTTCCAATCAATTTCGGCCCCGCGTACATAGAGCCTTGCCAGGCTCTCCAGAAGAGTCCGACGACCCTGTAGGCCCGGACGTGAACCCGCCAGCCAAAGGCATTGTTTTTGGGGAAGGTTTTCCTTGCCCAGATTCGATAACAGGGGTCTTGGCCCGATCTCCAAAAAGGTGCTGAAACCAGCCTCGGCAAGGGCCCGGATTCCTTCGCCAAAACGGACGGGGTTCAGAAGTTGATCCTGCCAGTATTGCGGGCGCGTGAAGGCCCGGTCCTCGATGCGGCCACTGAGGTTGGCGGCCATGGGCACTTGAGGCGCCTGGAATGTGACCCTTTCGAGGGAGCGAGCCAAGGCTTTTGCGGCAGGCTTCATGAGCGGTGAGTGGAAGGCATGGGAAACTTTTAATAATTGGGCATCCATTCCCAGGTCGCCCGCGCGCTTCCTTATTTCCTTTAAAGCCGACTTCTCACCGGAGATAACCGTTCGGTCCGGCGCGTTCAGCGCGGCCACGGCAAGCTGCTTTTCCCTGCCCTCGAGCAGTGGCTTCAGCTTCACGGGAGAGATGGAAAGTGCTAGCATTCCGCCGTTCTCCGGAAGCGCCTGCATGGCCTTGGCGCGGGCCATAACCAACTCCACCGCGTCTTCCAGGCAAAAAACGCCCGCGATACAGGCGGCAACGTATTCGCCCAGGCTGTGGCCCATGACCGCGGCGGGTTGAAGGCCCCAGGATTGCCAGAGCCGGGCCAGGGCGAACTCGAAGGCGAATAATGCGGCCTGGGTGTACAGGGTTTGATGCAGAAGCTGGCTCTCCCGATTCGCTTCCCCCTGGTCCACATCGCCGAACATGACTTCAAGCAGAGGCCGTTCCAGATGTGGTTGGCACAACGCCGCCACCCGATCCAGGGTCCGGCGGAATTGTGGCTGGTTCCGGTAGAGGTCTTTGCCCATGCCCTCGTACTGAGCGCCCTGGCCCGTGAACAGGAAAACCGGTTTAGGGGCCGACATGGCGGGTATGTCGTCCTCCGCGGGGGTTCGAAAGACCCTGCCGCTCCGTTGGGAATTCAGCCCCTCCGCCGCTTCCCCGCTTGAAGTGGCGATGAGAGCCATCCTCCGAGAGAAATGAGTGCGGCCCGTATTGGCCGAGTAGCAGATATCGGCAAGAGAAGGATCGGCTGATTCGGCGAGGAACCGGGCGAACGCAGTGCGCAGGGACCTTAGGGCCGAGGCGTCAGCCGCGCTCAAACAGAGAAGCTGTTCCGCATCGGGAGATGGGCGCTCCTGAGAATGGGGTTGGGGATAGGCCTCCAGAACCGCGTGGGCGTTGGTGCCGCCAAAACCGAAAGAGCTGACGGCAGCGGTCCGCGCGCCCTCGATTTCGGGCCAGGGCAGGGGAGCCGTGGGAACGGCCAGGGGCGCGCCTTCCAGGCGAATGCGAGGGTTGAGGCGGTGGAAATGGAGGTTGGGCGGAATTTCAGCCCTTTCCAAGGCGAGCACGGTCTTGATCAGCCCCGCGATGCCGGCCGCCGCTTCAAGATGGCCGATCTGGGTCTTCACCGAACCCAGCCAACAGGTCTGTTCGGGAGCCCTGTTTTTGCCATATTCCTCGCGAATGGCGTGTACCTCGATGGGGTCGCCCAGGGCCGTTCCGGTTCCATGACATTCGATGAAAGCCACCTTTGTTGGGTCCGTGCCGGCCTTGGCCAAAGCCGCGCGGATGGCTTCCCGCTGCGCGGGTCCTCTGGGCGCGGTGAGCCCATTGCTCTTGCCATCCTGGCCGACGGCCGTGCCCTTGATCAAGGCGTGGATGCGGTCGCCGTCCCGAAGCGCGTCCGCGAGTCGCTTGAGCGCCACGATGCCGCAACCCTCGCCGCGCACATAGCCGTCCGCCGCCTCGTCGAAGGTTTTGCACGCGCCGTCCGGCGTCATCATGCCCGCGTTGGAGAATATTGTGGTGAGATCCGGGCTCAGGATTACATTCACGCCGCCGGCCAGCGCCAGGGAGCATTCACCCTGATTCAGGCTTTGGCAGGCGTTGTGGACCGATACCAGTGAGGAGGAGCAGGCGGTGTCCACGGCCCAACTGGGGCCTCTCAGGTCGAGGGCGTAGGAAATGCGGTTGGCCGCGATACTGGCCGCATTTCCCGTGCCGGAATAGGCGTCGGTCGCATCTTGATGCGGCATTTGCAGGCGTGTGTAATCCTGGGAGCTAATGCCGATGAATACGCCGGTTCGGCTACCGGCCAGCGTGTTCGGCGCAATACAGGCATGCTCCAGAGCTTCCCAGCTCACCTCCAGGAGAAGGCGTTGCTGGGGGTCCATGGTTTCCGCTTCACGTGCGGTAATGGAAAAAAAAGGCGCATCGAAGCCGTCCACCACTTCGAGGTAGGCCCCTTTGAAGGAGGGGGCGCCCCCTTTTCCCATCATCTCCGGCTGGTCGCGTACGCGGGCGGGAGGCAGATCTCCCACCGCATTGATTGCGTTGCGTAACAGGCGCCAGTAAGACTCGGGCCCAGACGCGCCGGGAAAGCGGCATCCCAGGCCGATGACCGCGATATCGTCGTGGCCTGGATTTTGCGAATGGGAGGGGGCCTCTCCTTGGTTTGGTTCGCCTATCGTTTCAGAAGCCAAATGACGGGCCAGCGCCTCGATCGTGGGGAAATCGTAGATGAGCGTGGGTTCCAGCGGCCGCCCCAACCAGGCCTGCAATTCCCCCGAAAGCAGAACGGCCTGATGGGAGTCCAGGCTGAAACGGTGGAACGGGGCGCGGGTTTCCACGCGTTCGGGTGACAAACCCGTGTTGGCCGAGATATAGCTTTGCAGCCAGGCTGTGATGGCCCGCTCGTCAAATTCGCTCGCCTGGCTCTCCTGATCCGGGGTCGGAGGCGTTCCGCCGGGCCGATGGATGGGAGCAACCAGGGCAAGAGATTCCTCGATCCAATGCTTTTTGGCCAAATGGCGTTGGACCTTGCCGCTGGAAGTCTTCGGCAAGCTGGCGGGTTTGATCAGGGCGATTGCCTCGGCGCGCAACTCGTGTTCTTGGGCTACGGCCTCGCGGATAGCCTCGAAAAGGGGCGTGGGGTCGAGGTCCCGTAAGCGCGTTCGCTTCACTTCGGCGACGATCGCCAGCCGTTCCTCGCCATCGCGTTCAAGGGAAAAGGCGGCCGCCCCGCTCGCCACCAGGGCCGGATGGCTCTTGGCGGCGGTGCGTTCGATGTCCTGTGGGTAATGGTTGCGTCCGCGAATGATGATCAGGTCCTTGATGCGGCCGGTGATGTAGAGCTCTCCATCTTCCACGAAACCCAAGTCGCCCGTACGAAGCGCGGGCTCGGCGTCCCGGGCGGCGAGACGCGCTCCAAAGGCGCGTCGACTCTCCTGCTCCCGGTTCCAATAACCGCGCGCCACGCTGCCGCCGGAAATTCGGATTTCGCCAACCCGGCCGTGCGGTAAAACCTCACCCGTGTCGGGATCGGCGACGGCCACTTTCAGCATGGGCCAGGTGCTGCCGCAACTAACCAAGCGACGGGTTGAAGCTTGGGTCCCGGTCACGGGCTTTACGAGATGTTGGGCGAGCGCTTCCGCGTCTACGTTCAACATCGCGGGTTTTTGAGCATGTGGTCCGCCGCTCACGAACAGGGTGGTCTCGGCCATGCCGTAACAGGGGAAAAACGCCTCGGGCCGAAAGCCATTTTCCGCGAAAGCCGTCTGAAACGCTTCCAGAGTTTCGGGATGCAGGGGCTCCGAGCCGTTGAAGGCAATACGCCAGGAGCTCAGATCGAGGCCGGCTTTCTGCTCGGGCGAAATCGAGCGGGCGCAATAGGCATAGGCCGAATTGGGCGCGCCGCTGGTGGTCGCGCCGTAGCGAGAAATAGCCCGCAACCAGCGGACGGGTTTTTGGATAAAGGCCGCGGGCGTCATCAACACGCAGGGAACGCCCAGGTAAAGCGGCTGCAAGGCAATGCCGATGAGGCCCATATCGTGGAACAGGGGAAGCCATCCCGCGAATACCGTATCTTCTCCATGCCCACAGGCGGTCTGGATGAGCGCCTCGTTGTGCAGCAGGTTGCCGTGACTGACCTCCACGCCCTTGGGCTTGCCCGTGGAGCCCGAGG
>JBGTRP010000025.1:0-19959 GCA_041940685.1 Acanthopleuribacteraceae bacterium | reverse complement strand
TCGGCTCATCGCGCGCGTGGCCGCCACCTTCAAGGTAGAGCTGCCGTTGCAGGCCCTGTTCGATTCGCCCACCATTGCCGCGCTCGCGCGGCGCATCGAGGCGCTGCTGCAAAAGGACGGGAGTTCGAGCAGCGCTTCCATTCTGCCCGTGGCTCGGGATGGGTTGCTGCCGCTGTCGTTCGCCCAGGAGGGCATGTGGTTTGCCCATCAGTTGGAAAAGGATTTGGCCAACTACAACACCTCGATGGTGAACCGCATCGAGGGCCGCCTACACGCGCCCGCCATGGAAGCCGCATTGGCCGAGCTCTCCCGCCGGCAGGAGGTGTTGCGCACCAGCTTCCCGGTCCAAAACGAGCAACCCGTGCAGGTCATCGGCCCGCCGCGGCCGCTGAGGCTCGCGGTTACCGACCTGAGCGCGCTTCCGGAGGAATGCCGTTACCAGGAGGCCGAAAGCTTTGTCAAAACCCTGGATGAAACGCCCATGGACCTCGCGGCGGGTTATCTCTTCCGTCCGGAGTTGTTGCGTTTGGGAGAGGAGGAGCATGTCATTCACCTGCTCCTGCACCATATCATTTGCGACGGCTGGTCGAGAGATCTTCTCATCGGGGAACTGACCCAACTGTACGAGGCTTACGCCCGAGACCTGGAGCCCGATGTAACCGAGCCCGAGCTTCAGTACGCGGATTTCGCATACTGGCAGCGGGAATGGCTGAAGGATGACGTGCTGGCCGCCCATCTCCAGTATTGGCGGGGTCAATTGGCGGGACACCAAAAAAACTTCACCATCCCCACCGATCGGCCCTATCCCAAGCATTTGTCTCGCCGCGGCGGCTCCCTTTCCTTTCCCATCCCCGAGGAATTGCACGGCCGCCTGTTGGCATTGGGCAAAGAGGAGGGCTGCACGCTTTTCATGACCATGTTGGCCGGTTTCAAGGCGCTGCTGGCCCGTTATGCCGGGGCTACCGACCTGTGTTTGGGTACGGTCGTGGGTGGCCGGACGCGGCTGGAAACCGAGGGCATCGTGGGTCTGTTCATCAACAGCCTCGTGCTGCGCACGGACCTGAGCGGGAACCCGGAGTTTCGCGAGTTGCTGGGATGGGTGCGCGATGTATCCTTGGGCGCTTTTGCCCACCAGGACCTGCCCTTCGACAAACTAGTGGCGGAATTGAAACCGGATCGGGATGCGGGCAACCAGCCTTTTTTCCAAATTGTGTTTGCCCTGCAAAACGTGGCCGCGCCGCTCGAGCCCGCCGCCCAAACCCGGGTCGCCTCCTTCGGCAAGGCGCGGGAAACCGTGAATTACGACCTCACGCTTTGGATTCGCGATACGCCGGCCGGCCTGTTCGGCAATCTCAGCTTCCGGGAGGAACTCTTCGACGAGGAAAGCATCCGCCGGCTGAGCGGCCATTACGTGCGGTTGCTGGAACATGCGGTCACCGCTCCCGAGACGCCCTTGGAAAAACTGGAATACCAAACCCAAGCAGAGAAAAAAGCGCTGGCGGAAAAGAGGCAGAAGCAAAAGCAATCCCGATTCCAACGCTTCAAGTCCGTCCAACCCAAGGCCGTACGCCTGAAAAAATAGGCGACAACCCGCCTCCGCGCATGCGGAGGTTCACCAGCAGAATCCACCAGGAGCTAGAACATGCAGGAAAGCACCCTTGAGGGTTTCCAAGTATCTCCACAACAGGAAGCCCTTCTCAAGGCGGAGAACCTTCGCGGTCTCGTCAGTCAAGGCCTGATCTCGGTCGAGGGACGGCTCGATGAGGCCCGCTTGAAGGAGGCATTGGAGCAACTCATCCAACGTCAGGAGATCCTGCGGACGGAATTTCAA
Organism: Acanthopleuribacteraceae bacterium; assembly: GCA_041940685.1. GTDB lineage: Bacteria > Acidobacteriota > Holophagae > Acanthopleuribacterales > Acanthopleuribacteraceae > JBGTRP01. The sequence goes on along the minus strand of JBGTRP010000025.1, from coordinate 18,128 downwards.
AGCCTTTCCGGCATGTCCGTGCCGCTTCAGGTGCCCAGGCAAGCAACGGGCTTGACGGTGGCCGAATCCGATCTCAGGGATGCGGCGCAACAGGAGCGCGACCTGCATGACTTGATCCAACGGGACCGTTTGCAACCCTTCGACCTGACCAAGGCGCCCTTGATTCGGGTTCACCGCATCGAGTTGGGCCCTGAAAAGCAATGGTTGTTGGTGACGTTGCCGGCTCTTTGCGCGGACTCCCGTTCGCTGGACAATATCGCGGCGCAAATTGCCGAGATCTACCATGAGCTGGCGTCCGGCGATGTCCGGGAGGCCGAGGAGAGTTTTCCCTACATTCACTACAGCGAATGGCGCAACGGCATCATGGAGGAAGAGGAGGCGGCCGAGGGTTGCGCCTTTTGGGAACGGCAGAGCGGATGGCGGGCCCCCTCGATCCGGTTGCCCTTCGAACAGGAGCCGGCCGAGGAGGCGCGGGGCTTGCCGGCCAAGTGGATCGACCGCCGTCTGGACGCGCAACTCAGCGCTCGGATTCAAGGTTTGTGCGCGGAGCGGAATGTCGGCGGCGCCGCTTTTTTTCAGGCATGCTGGTTCCTTTATTTGGCGCGTTTGACCGGGGAAAACTCGCTCGCGCTACAAAGTTGTTTCGATGGACGGGATTTCGACGAGTTGTCCCAAGCGGTGGGCCTCTTTTCCCAATGGGTTCCCATGATTGCCGAGGTGGATGGGGCGCGCCGGTTCGCGGGCTTTTTGGAAGGGCTTGAACACGCGCGGGAGGAGGCGGAGCGGTGGAAGGATTTTTTCACCGCGGAGCGGGCCGGCCTCAAAGAAGAGGCGCTTTGCCTGGGTTTCGATTTCGAAGTCGCCGCACCGCCGCTCGAAGGGGCCTCGCCCCGTTTCAGGCTTCAAGACAAATACGCTCCCTTGCGGGAGTATCGGCTCCATCTGTCCCTGATGGAGCATCCGGATGGGTTCGCCTTCAGGCTCCATTATGACGGGGCGCGATTCGAGGAAGCGGTTGTCGTTCGCTTTGCCGATGGGTACCAATCGCTGTGCGAGGCGGTCGCCGCGCGGCCGAACCAGGCCCTGGACGCCTACCCGGTTTTGGGTGAGAAGGAGCGGGCGCTCCTGCTGGAGAACTGGAGCCGGTCGACGCCCCGCCGCGATGTCCTACCCGGCTTCGACGGCATGCATCAATTGCTGGAGGCGCGGGCCGACAGCCTTCCCGAACGGGTGGCTCTGGTCTTTGAAAACCGGCAGATCACCTTCGCCGAACTCGAGGCGCGCGCCAACCAACTGGCCCACTTCCTCGCGGATCAGGGGGTGAAACGAGACGCGGTAGTGCCCCTGTTGATGGACCGCTCTCTCGATTTGGTGATTGCGATTTTTGCCGTTCTCAAGGCGGGCGGCGCGTTTCTACCGCTGGAAACGCGCCTGCCCAAGCGTCGGATTCAGGCAATTTTGGACGATATTCAGCCCACCATGATTCTCATACAGCAAGCCTGGCAGGATAGATTGTCCTTGGAGGGGCATCGCGGCTATGCCGTGGATTCCCGGCCCGCGTGGCGCAACCACTCGCGCGCCCGGCCCAAGCGCGCCGGCTCGCGGGACCATCTCGCCTATGTCATCTATACTTCCGGCAGCACGGGCGCGCCCAAGGGCGTGATGATTCGGCACGGTTCCATCCTCAACCTGGCCCAGGGCTTGGATCGGGCGGTTTATGACGGGGAACCCGGGCCTCTGCGCATCAGCATTAACGCGAACCTGAGCGTCGATGCCTCCATCAAACAGTTGCTGCGCCTTGGCCATGGCCAGACCCTGGTTTTGCTGGCCGAGGAGCTTCGTCTGGACGCGGGCGCCCTGTTCGCCTTTCTTCAATCCCATCGAGTGGATGTTTTTGAATGTACGCCCACCCAGTGGAACCTGATGTGTGAGGTTGCCGTTGACCCGGAGGGCGCGGCCTTTCCCGGGCGTCTGTTGCTGGGAGGCGAGAAGATCGAGGACCCGCTTTGGCGGTCCCTGGCCGGCAACCACGCGATCCGCGCCTACAATCTTTACGGACCAACCGAATGCACCGTGGACACCAACGTGGCGCGGATTGCAACCCACCCGCGGCAACCCACCCTCGGACCGCCGCTTCCCAATGTGGACATCTACCTGCTCGATGCCCGCGCGAGGCTCGCGCCCGCGGGCGTGGCCGGAGAGTTGCACGTGGGCGGTTCCGGTCTGGCGCGCGGCTATTTTTCCAATCCCAGCGGCACCGCGGAGAAATTTGTCCCCAACCCCCTGGGCGGCGATCCCGGATCCAGGCTATACCGGACCGGGGACCGGGCGGTCTTCCTCGCCCACGGTCTGCCGGCCTATTGCGGCAGGTTGGACCACCAGGTGAAACTGCGCGGGTTTCGGGTGGAGTTGGGAGAGATAGAATCGGTCCTGGAACAGCATCCGGCCATCGTGGAAAGCGCGGCAATCCTGCGGGAGGACCGGCCCGGCGACCGCCAGATTGTCGCCTACCTGACCCCGCGCAAAAGAAATCTTTTGGAGACGAACGGCGAGCGGCGCTACCCCCTGCCCAACGGGCTTGCCGTGTATCATCAGAACCAACATGAGACCGATTATCTCTACCAGGAAATATTCGAGCGCAAGATCTACGCGAAGTACGGCATTGAGCTCGGGCAGCATCCGGTCGTCTTCGATGTCGGCGCCAATATCGGGATGTTCAGCCTGTTTGTGCTCAGCCATTGCCGGCATCCCAAGATCTATGCCTTCGAACCCATTCCACCCATTTTCCACAGCCTGAAACGCAATTTACAAACCTACGAGGGCGATGTGCGCCTGTTTCCCATCGGCCTGGCCGAGGAGGAGCAGACCCTGCCTTTTACCTTCTATCCGGGCTACACCATGATGTCGAGCGCGCTCCAGTACGCGCGGCCCGAGGAAGAGGTTCAGCTCATAAAAACCGCGTTGGCAAGCGAGGCGCGGGAGGGCTCCCAAGCGGCGGCGACGCTCCTGGAGCATGCCGGCGATTTGTTGGAAAAGCGCTTTGTCAAACAGACCCATGCCTGCAAGCTGAGACGGCTTTCCGACATCATCCGCGAGGAGCGCATCGCGCGGATCGATTTGTTAAAGATCGATGTCCAACGGGCGGAAATGGATGTCATTCGCGGCATTTCGGAGGCGCATTGGGCACTCGTCGACCAGGTGGTGATGGAGGTACACGCGGCTCCGGGCCAGGAGAACGAGCACAGGGTAGAGGAACTGTCCGCGTTCCTGAAGGAAAGGGGATTCGAGGTTCGAAACGAACAGGACGATCTGCTGCGGGGCACGGACCGCTTCGATTTCTACGCCCGACGCAAGGGGTTGAAGGCTCGGGAAGCCAGCTTTTCGGGTTTGCGCCCCATCGCCGGCTTTATCGACCGCGCCCGTCCGGTTTCCACCGGCTCCCTGCGGGAATTTATCAGCGAATACCTGCCGCCCCACATGGTTCCCGCGCGCTTCGTATTCCTGGATGCGCTGCCCCTCACCGCGGGCGGAAAAATTGACCGCAAGAATTTGCCCGCGCCCCAGGATCAATTGCGTCCTCCCAAACCACCCGCTACTCCCCAGGAGGAATTGCTGGTCCCGATTTGGTCCGATATTCTCGGCGGAATCCCCATCGGCGTGGACGAGAATTTTTTTCACAAGGGCGGTCACTCCCTGTCGGCCACCCGTCTGATCGCGCGGATTCGCAAGTTGCTGGGCGTGGATCTTCCGCTCCGGCTCCTTTTCGATGCGCCCACGATCGAGGCGTTTGCGCCTCATGTCCAACCCTCCTCCTCGGAGTCCCGGGACGGAGAGACCCCACCCATCTCGCCCGCTCCCGAGGGTTTGGACCATCCGCTTTCCTATTCGCAGCAGAGGTTGTGGTTTCTCGATCGGTTGGAGCCGGGGCTTCCCCTCTACAATTCGCCTTTCGCGCTGCGAGTTGGCGGACCCCTGGACGCCGCGGGCCTGGAAGGGGCGCTCTGCCGCATTTCCGAGCGGCATAAGGTGCTGCGAACCCGATTCGTATTGCGGGAGGACAAACCCGTTCAATTCATCGATCCGCCGAACGCCCGCCAGCTCGATGTGATCGATCTGAGTTGGCTGTCGGAGGCGCGCCGCCTGTCCCTGGCCGGGGAGCTCGAGGATCGGGAAGCTCGGCTGCCCTTCTATTTGGACCGGGTTCACCCCGCCCGCATGAGAATGCTGAGACTGGCGCCTGGAGATCAAGAAATTCTCTTCACCCTGCATCACATTGCCAGCGACGAATGGTCCATGCGGCTTTTTGGCCGGGAGTTGGCGGCGCTGTACAACGCGGCGCTTTTGGGTTCGGAACCCGAGTTGCCGCAATTACCGGTTCAGTACGTGGATTTTTCTCATTGGCAGCAGAAGGCGTTCGCCGGACCATTGCTGCAAAAACAATTGGCGTATTGGCGGGCGCGGCTGAAGGGCGCCCCGGAAATATTGACCCTGCCCAAGGACCGCCCTTTTCCCCGCACCCGTTCGCGGCAGGGAGGCGCGGTTTCCTTCGAACTCTCGCGGGAGTTGAGCCAGGCCTTGCGGGCCCTGGGCCAGGAGCGCGGCGCAACCCTGTTCATGACGATGTTGACCGCCTTTCAGGTGCTTCTCTCGCGCTATTCGGGGCAGAGCGATCTTTCGGTTGGCACCCCGATCGCCGGCCGCCACCATCATGAAATCGAGCATTTGATTGGTTTCTTCCTCAATATCTTGGTGATCCGGGCCCGGCTGGCCACCAACCCCAGCTTCATCGAGGCGCTGGCCCAAACGCGCGAGGCCGCGCTGGGCGCCTACGCCAACCAGGACCTTCCCTTTGAAAAGCTGGTGGAGGAGCTGCAACCCAAGCGAAACCTCAACGCTACCCCGCTGTTTCAGGCCTTCTTTTTTACGGTGGAGCCCCAAAGCCATCACGGCGTGGCCGCCGGTTCCACGGATGACCGGACCCTGCCCTTGGCGCATTTGGAAATGGCCCCCGCTTCGAACAAAAGGCGGGCCTTTCTCGCACGCTTCGAATTGGAGCTGTGCATCATCAACACGGGTCCCTGCATTTCGGGAACGCTTCGTTTCGATGGAGACTTTTTCGACCAAACCACGATCGAACGCATGGCCGGTCATTTCCAGAGTCTGCTGGTTGAGGCGGCCGCCCGGCCGGATCGGCGCATCGAGAGATTGAGCCTCATGGACGAGGCGGAGCGTGGGCGCATATTGACCCAATGGAACCGGACGGACAGGGCTTTCGAATCCGAGGGTCCGGTCCACCGGGATTTCGAAAACATGGCGCGCATCCGGCCCGATGCGATCGCGCTTCAATTCGGGGCGCTTCAAATCTCCTACGCCATGCTCGACGCCCGCGCCAACCAACTCGCGTTTCGACTCTCGGAACAGGGCGCCGCTCCGGAGGCCCGGATCGTGGCCGTGCTGGAGCGCTCGGCCGACCTGGTTGCCAGCTTGCTGGCGGTGCTCAAAACGGGCGGCTGCTTCGTTCCCCTGGACCCGGCGTTTCCCGATGAGCGGATTGCTCAAATCCTGGAGGACGCGGAACCGAGAGCGCTCGTGACCGAGGCCGGACTTCTCTCCCGTTTGCCTGAGAACGGCGTCTCCCGTGTATTGGCGGAATCCAGCCGGCGGGAGGCCAAGCGGCCCGCCATGGATGCTCACGGGTGGAGCGATCCGGCCGCCGCGGCCTACGCGATCTTTACCTCCGGGTCCACCGGTAGGCCCAAGGGCGTGCAGGTCCATCACGGCGCCTTGGCCAACCTCTTGAATTCCATGAGATGGGATGTGGGCTTGGAAGCGGACGATATCCTGATGGCGCTAACCACCATCTCTTTCGATATTTCCATCGCGGAGCTGTTCCTGCCCCTGGTCGCGGGGGCCAGGCTGATCGTGGCGGAAAAGGAGACCACGGCCGATCCCAGGCTGTTGTCCACGGCGCTGAGCCGTTCCCGAACCGGCGTGGTCCAGGCGACGCCCGCTACCTGGCGCTTGCTCTTCAACGCGGGTTGGCGGGGCGACGCCCGCCTGAGCATCTGGAGCGGCGGGGATGTGTTGCCGCCGGATGTGGCCCGGACCCTGAAAGAGAGCTGCCGAGCGGTCTGGAATTTCTACGGACCCACGGAAACGACCATCTGGTCCTTGGTCCATCACCCGCGGCCGCCATCCGTGCGCGAGGACGATTCGGGTCCGGTTCCCATCGGCAAAGCCCTGGCGAACACGCGGGTCTATCCGCTGGATTCGGAGTTGCAACCCGTGCCGCCGGGCGTACCCGGCCAGTTGTTCCTCGGCGGGAAAGGCGTGGCCCGGGGTTACCTGGGCCGGCCCGCGGCCACCGCGGAGAAGTTTTTGCCGGACCCGTTCGCGCCCCAACCCGGCGCCCGCTTCTACCAGACCGGAGACCTGGCGCGCACGCTGCCCGACGGTAACGTGGATTTCCTCGGCCGCATCGATTTCCAGGTGAAAATTCGGGGCTTTCGCATTGAGTTGGGGGAGATTGAAAACGCCCTGTTGCAGAATCCCCGGGTGCGCCAGGCCGCGGTGGCCGTCCGCGAGCAGCCGCCCCAAGACAAGCGCATCGTCGCCTATGTGGTGTGCCGGGGCGAGGCCTCCCGCGCGGCATTGCGGCAACATCTGGAGAACCGGCTCCCCGGCTACATGACGCCTCACTTCTTTGTTTTTCTCGATGAGATGCCCCTGACCGCAAACGGAAAAATCGATCGTCAGCGGTTGCCGGCCCCAGAAGGCTCCCAGGCGCGCGGGAAAGCGCGCTTCATCGAACCGGCCACACCCCTGGAGTGGCGGATTCGCCAACTGTTTGAAGAGGTCACCGGCGCTGAGCCCATCAGTTGCGATGAGGATTTTTTCGAGGTGGGCGGGCATTCGCTGTCCGCGGTTTTGCTGATTTCGCGCCTGGGCCGGCTTACCGGGCGGGAGCTCGAACTCAGCGCCATTTTCAGGTATAGGACCATCGCCAAGCTGGCCGCCTATCTGAAGTTTGAGCGCGGCGTCGCCGAGGCGCCGAGCTGCCTGGTGCCCATTCAGTCGCGCGGTGAGCTGGCGCCCATGTTCTGGTTTCCGCCCCAGGGCGGCGGCGCATTTTGTTATGTGGAGCTGTCCCGCAAGCTCGGAGAAAGCCTGCCGCTGTTCGCGTTTCAGTCGAGGGGATGGAACGGCGAGGCCGAGCCTTTTACGGATATGGCCGCGATCACGCGGGAATTCGGCGAAGAAATTCAGCGCCTCTGTCCCGAGGGACCGCTACGCCTCGGCGGTTGGTCCATGGGCGGCGTGTTCGCCTTTGCCACCGCCCGCCACATGCGCGAACTCGGCCGGGAAGTGAGCATGCTGTGCCTGGTGGACACCAATATCCGCCCGGTTCCGCCTAGCGAGACCCTGGAGGAGGCGGTGCTGCTTGAAATCTACCTGGCCAGTCTCAACCTTCCCTTTGAGTTTGCCTCCATGATCGGCGTTCTCGACGAGAAGCGCGGTCCGCGGGATGTGCTCTCCGAGGTGCTGGAGAAGGGCCGGGCCTATTCGGATACGCCGCTCGACATTACCCTGGACCAGTTCGAGGCCAATTACAAGGTCAGCCGGGCCAATAAGCTGGCCACCTATTGCTACCATCCCCAACCCTTCGATGGCGAGATCACCTTGTTGCGCACCCCGGGCTTCAAAAAGGAACGCGAGCAGGAATGGCGGCAACTGACCCGGGCCGGCCTCAATACGGTTCCCATTCCCGGTGAGCACGGCATGTTGATGAGAGAGCCCCAGGTGGATGAGGTCGCCCGCGCGCTCAAGCCCTTGCTGGGGATCGAGTAGTGCCCTTTGAAAGGGTCTCCATGCCGAGGCCGGCGAAAACATGATGCATTTATCTTTTACATTCGATCGTGCCGGTGATTTTGGCCTCAGCCTCGGCGTAAAGAGTCGTGGAAAAAAGGCCAACATCGCGTATTAAAAAAACTGTCGGCCTCGATAATTCCGGCTCCCCGTGAAGGGTCAACTTTTTGCACGGATGGGCGCACTGAATTTTGTCGGCATAATCGCGAAATGCCTGTAGCGCATTTTTTAGGGCTTTGGCTGGAGCCTCTTTTTCGACAAGATCATTGCGAAAGTGCGCGAGAAGCCGTGGATTTTTTACCAATTCATTGGGTAGGCTCCTTGAAGCCTTGCCTTTGGCTCTAAAGGTTTTTGTCTCCTTGCTCGTGCATGGCGCTTCAATAGTTATATCTGTTTCCTCATCGTCGCTTGCGCTGTCGCCCAACAGTTGAGCAATTAGGCGTTTTCCTCCCTCCGACGCTGCTATCTCAAGCAACTTGCGTAAAATTTCCCGCACCCAGACAGGGTTCGCTTCCAGGCAATTAATCTCTTTGAGGGAGGGCAACTCGGCCGCTGTGATGCTGAGGTGCTCGAAAATGTCTGATTGGTCAGGTCCCCTGGAATCAAGGTTCCCCTCGTCCGTGAGATTGCCATCTTCAGGTTCTCGTTCTTGCATAAAGCCTCTTTTCCCTTTTTTGCAAATAGGGACCATCCAGAAACAGGAAAATTCACCACGGAGACCACGAAGGTAAGACAAAAGGAATTGTAGTAAATCTATGCAATTAAAAGGCTGATGTGTTTCTCCCTCCTGTGGCTCCGTGTTCTTTGTGGTTTTAAAAAATGCGTTTCTGAGCAGGTTCAACCTAGCATATGGGCCTTTTGACCCGGGTTGAAAATTGGATTGTTTAGCAGGCCCGCCATACCCTGTGGTTTATTTTCAATATATACGCTCCATTCCAAGCAGGCAAACCTGGGTGATCGAGCAGGTTTTGCGGAATCTGGACCTTTCCCAAGATATGCGGGGCAACAACTCTCGAAATGTTCAGGGCCCTTCTCGTTGGTGGGTCGAGCACCCGACCCGGTCTTGTCCATTACGCCGGACTGGTTTCTTCCAAAACGGATGCGGGCGTTCGGCCGCCGCGCGCGGAACTCTCCAGTTGCCGCAGCAGCGCGGAGCGGACCCGTTCAACCCCGATTTCCGTCATGCAGGTCCTGCCGTAGGGGCATTTGGAGTTGAACAACAGGTCGATGCAGGGTGCGCAGCGCTTGGCCTGGTAGAGATTGATGTTGTTCGCGTTGCCCCAAACGCTCGGCGAACTGGGCCCGAACAGCACCACGCCCGGAATCTGGAAGGCGGAGGTGACATGGGCGGGCGCGGAATCCACGCCCACGAAACTCTTGGCGTATTTGACCAGGGTCAGCGAATCTCTCAGGGGAAGCGCCCCGCACAGATCGATTGCGCCTGGAACGCGCGCCTCGTCCTTCAAACCGATTTGAACAAAGGTGATATCCGGCATGGCCTCCACGAGCCGCCGCCAACTCTCCAGGGGCCAGTTTTGGTTTTTCGAGGTGCCTGAGGTGATGTGCAGGACGACCGGGTTCTTGTGTTGGGACATGAGTTGCTCCGCCCGCTGTTCCTCCTCGCGGCTGGGAAAAAAGAGAAGCCGGTGCTCCCGCAATTCGACATCGAGCATTTCGGCCAGGATTTCCACGGCCGGTTTGTCGAGCGTCAGGCTCGGTTTGTACTTGCCATAGCCGGTGTGGATGAAGCCCAAATCCATGAAGTTGAAAAGCAGCACATCGATGGGGTTTTTGAACAGGGTCGTGGCCCGCAGGGAATCGACGTAGGGGTTGTGCAAAAACACATCCCGGTGGACTTCCTTTTGGTAATAGACCAGAACGCGGTTGTTGGGGTCCGCCTGCTTGAGGGCTTTCACCGCCGGGGTGAGCAATAGGGCGTCCCCGATGCCGCCCCATACGCCGATTCGAATGATTCGTTTCTTCATGGCGCGGGTTCCCGGGGCAAAATGTTTTCCAATTCGGACAGGGCAAATTGGAAGACCTCCCGCTCCTTGGTCAGGAAAAGCAATAGGCTGGTGGAGCGGTCCGGCATCTGTTTTGCCCGTTCCTCCTCGATGAGGCGTTGCACGAAATGCAGCCGCTCCCGCAACTGGTCCACGCGTTCTTCGATCTCCGCCCTGGTTTTCATGGCGGCCCTCCCCATGCCGGGCGATTGCCGGTATGGGGGATTCCCGGCGCGAGCCCTGCAAAGAAGAGGGCAATCCCAAAGCCGGACCCTTCCCGAGCGGGACAGATCTCGGCGGGCCTCTGCCTTTGGTTTACCCGAGGACCATGCCTCGCGGGCGTGGGTTGTCTTTTTCGCAACCCCTGGAGCTTATTTGTCGGAGAAATGAATGGCATATTTGGTGAGGAACAGGGTCTCATCGGCATCCGCGCTGACCATGTAGAGATGCCCGTCCTTGATGGCCTGGGGCCATCCGGAAACCCTGCCTTCAAATTTTTTGCCGCCCTTTGCGTCGAAAACGAAGCAGAGCCCTTTCTCATGAATGACCTCACGGTGGAGGAAAATCCAAATAAGATTGCGGTCGTCAACCATGATTCGGCTGATATAGGGCCAATACTCCGGGCGTTCGATGAGGTGGAGGTATTGGGGCAGGTCCTTGCGGACGCCCTGCATATAGCGTTCGTAAAAATCGTCGGTAATAGGCACCCGCGGTATGTCGAGGTTGAGACTCTTGAGGCCGCCATCTTTCAAATCGAGCAGGGTGAGCTCGGGAGCGCCGCCGTAATTGATTGCCAGGAAATCTTTGCCCTGACCATAAATCAGGGTAGGCGTCCAACTCAGGTTCACCAGGGTTGGGGTGATGGTGGTCGTGTAAACCGTCTCCGCCTGTTGTTCGGCCAGGTTTAACTTGAGAATGGTGGGTTCATTCCGTTCCTTGCCGGCATATTTGCGAATGAAAAACAGCTCGTTGCGGTTGAGAAACGCCGGGTTGCGCAGTTTTTCGGCAAAGGGGAATTCCTCAAGATATTGGCCCTGCCGATCGAATACCAGCACCTTCAACTTGCCGCGGTCGGTAACCATCCAAACCTCGGACTCGGGCACCCAGCCGATTCCGTCGGGGCTCGCCATTTCGCCCGGCCCTTCCCCGGACCGGCTTGCTCTACCGGTTTTCTTGCCGTTGGAATCGATCAGGACGAGCTGGTTCTCACTGAAATCGATACCTACGATGCCGCCCTTTTCGTCTACCGCGAAACGGCTCGTGTTGTAAAAGTAATTGAAGGCGACGAAGATGCCCAAATCCTCCAGGGAAACCGTCCATTCGGGCTCCAATGGAAGCGGGTTGACCGCCAGCATCAAAATTAGGGGTAAAATCTCGTCCTCCCTTTTCGCTTTCTCTGCCAGCCGCCCCGGCGGCCAAGATCTCTATAATTGGTGATTGGGAACGCCAGGCCGGCAGCTTTCAGAGACCCAAGTCCGGGTGCAAGAAAAAAGCCATTCTGGCTAGCTCCAGCATCTGGAATCTCGTCTCCCGGGATGCAGAGGGGCATTCCTTTCGCGAAGTATGTATTTGAAAAAGTCTGACGAAAACCATTTTTCGTTGTTTTATCAAACTGGTTAACTTTCATTAGAAAGCCAACCTAGCACATGAAAGCCCTAAAAGCAAGGCGATCAGTTATTTACAACACATATGGCGAATGCAGATTTCCTTGATTTTACCGCTATCTATAAGCGTGTAGCGCGAACTCACGCCAGGCTGGATTCCTCTAGCGGACGCTCGCGGAGTTCCAACCGGCGCATGAGGCGCGGTTTTCTGCTGGATTAGGCCCGAAAAAAGCCGCTCAAAAACGCATTAGGCCTCTCTGCCTGTTATACTTGGAGCAGTTCCAAAATTTGCGAAAGAACCTTTGCCGCCACTTCATACATCGCATTCTTAAAGTAGAGCAATTTTATGAGATTTTTATTGTACTTATTAAAAAAGGGAAGAGCGCTCGTCATCATCTCCGCGCTTTTGGGGATTGCCAGCGGCTCCGCCAATGCCGCTCTCATTTCCATCATCAGCAACAAGATCAGCGATTTCCAGGCCGACAAGCCGCATGGTTTCCTGATCTTCGTACTGGTGTTGCTCGCCGCGCTCGTCGGCGGCATCCTCTCCCAAATTCTGCTGATCCACCTCTCGCAAAAATTCAAGTTCCACCTGCGCATCAACCTGTGCGAGCAGATTTTGGACCTACCGCTGCTGCAAATCGAGAAGGCGGGCAAGGCTCGCCTGGTGGCTACCTTTACCGAGGATATTCCGGCCATTACCAGCGCGTTGATGGAGGTGCCCGCGCTCTTCATCAACGTCGCCATTACCACGGGCTGTTTGTTGTATCTGGGGTTTCTTTCCCCGGTGGCCTTTGGTTTTCTGCTGATCTTCATGCTGTTTTCCGCCGCCACCTATTCCTTTCCGGAAAAAATGGCGGTCCGTTACGTGCAGCGGGCGCGGGAGGCCATGGACGCTATGTTCACCCAGTTCACGGCCATGATGCGGGGCTCCAAGGAACTGAAGCTCCACTACCTGCGCAAAAAGAACTTTTTCCAGGACGTGCTCTACAAATCGACCGAGGAGGTTCGCAGAACCGGCTATTTGCACCGCCTGATCTACGTGATTCTCAATAGCTGGACCCAAATGCTCTACTTCTTTTTTATCGGTTTATTGCTGTTCATCATGCCTCTGTACCTGACCCTGGATCTCAAAACCATCACCGGTTTCGCGCTCATTGCCCTGTATATCAGCGGGCCCATCGGAATTTTGCTGAACGCGGCGCCCCTGTTCCGCAAGGCCGAGGTCGCTTTCGCCAAGCTCAAGGGCATGGGGCTGGTGCTGATGGCCGACAAAAAGAAGGAGCCCTTCCAGGAGGATGAACCCTTCCTGCGGCGAATCGCCGCGATGGAGCCCCTGCGCCGCATCGAGATGCGCGGGGTGACCCATACGTTTTACCGCAAGGACGAGGAACGGCACTTTTGCCTGGGGCCGGTGGATCTGGAAATTCAAGCGGGGGAGGTGATCTTTTTGATCGGCGGCAACGGCAGCGGCAAAACCACCCTCGCCAAGCTGCTGACGGGGCTTTACCTTCCCGAAACCGGGGAAATCCGCCTGAACGGCGAAGCCGTGGCCGAGGATGGCTGGGAGCATTACCGCCAATATTTTTCGGCTATTTTCAACGATTTTTTCGTCTTTGAACAGTTTCTGGGATTGGACCAAAAGATCGTCGAGGAACGGGCGCTTTTGTATCTGAAGAAACTACATCTGGATCACAAGGTCTCCATCAAGGATGGCAAACTCTCCACCACCAAGCTCTCCACCGGGCAGCGCAAGCGCCTGGCCTTGTTCACCGCCTACCTGGAGGACCGCCAAATCTACCTGTTCGACGAGTGGGCCGCGGATCAGGATCCGGAATTCAAGAACGTGTTTTACCGTCTGTTCCTGCCCGAACTGAAGGCCAAGGGCAAGACCATCATCGTGATCTCCCATGATGATCGCTATTTCGATATGGCGGACCGCGTCATCAAGCTGACCGAGGGCAAGCTCGACAGCAGCCCCGCGCCCACCGCCGTGGAGACCTGAGGCCCGGCCGCCGTTCCCGTGGGCCCGTGGGAAAGGGCGGGCCCATCGCGCTTCAGGGCACCTCGTAGATAAAGCCGTCGGTTGCGCCCCGCGCCGTGTTGATCACGTCATCGCCCTGGCCGCGCGGCATCATGCGCAAAAACCCGCCGCCGTACATGTCGCCGTAACCGAACATTCCCCAGACAAAGTCCTGTTCGGCCCAGCCCTCGTCGCCCCACTGGCCCGCGTAGGCCAGGGATCTGACGAACTCCTGGGCCAGCCAGGTACCGTCCCGCAAGGCGTTTTCCACATGGGCGCGCCATTCGTCCATGGGCGTGGACCTGCCCACGAACACATCGTCCCCCTGATAGCTTTGCCCCTTTTTGATGATGAAAAGGTCTTTTTCCGCGATGAGGTCCTCGGGCATGCGAAAGGCGGAACCCCTGAAATCCGTGCGGCCCGGCTTCAGCTCTCGGCTCCAGGGGATGTGGGCCTGGATCAGCGCGCGCTCCTCATCCTTGAAAAGCGGCCCATCCTGATGGGCGGAAAGCAGGGCCAGGTTCCGTTTGTCGCTCAAATAATAATTGACCGGCGTGTTGTATTGCAGCACTTTCCGCGCCTTGACCATGCGGTAGATCAGGTTGGGCGTGGGCTCGTTGGTGCATTCCAGCACCATGTGGATGGGCGTGTCTCCGTGAAACAGCCGCGATTCGCGCTCCTGAAGGCCATCGGGATAGGAGCAGCCCACGACCGTGCCGGTCAACCCCGGTTGGGCTTCCTGCAACACCTCGCGATAGGCCTGCTCAAACAACCGCGCCACCCGCCCGATTTCCCGCGCGGGCACGGCGACCGCGAGGTTGAGCCGCCCGCCCTCCACCATCTTGCGCCGAATCGCGTCGCCAACCACGTGAATGAGCGCCGACCGCACCGGGCTCCTGCAGATGAAGGGTTTCTCGACCATTTTCTCAAAGCGCGCGAGCAAGGGGTTGTCGCGGAATACCCGTTCCCACAGGGGATGCTCCCAGCCGCCGAGATGGGAGTCGATATTGGCCTCCAGGCATAAAAAGCCGCGTTCCGCGTTTATGAAATCGCAACGGCAGAAAGCCGCCTCGATCCCGTTAGGCGGCGCCAACAACAACTGGGCGATGAATTCGTGTTCGATGCCGTAATAGGCGGCAAATTTTTTGGGGTTATTGTCGAAAAAACGCTTGGGAATGGTTTTAATTAATTTGGGAACCTCGATCACCGCGTTCCACAGCTCGCGCAGCTTATCCTCGCCGAGAAAGACGGGCCAGGCATTGACCGTGTATTTGAGCTTGGTGAGGATGGGGTCGATATCCACGTCAAAGAAATTTTTCTTAACCGCACATTCGGGGTTGGCCTCCACAAATTCGAGGAATTGACGCCCGATAGGGGAGAGCTCCTCGTGATTGGCCTTGATTTCCTCGGGTATCTTCATCTCAACTTCCCCGCCGTCCGGACCGGGAGCCCGAGCCGGGTCCGATCCGCGATTTTTCGTCTCAGTCGTAGACCTCGAAAATGAGTCCTTCCTCCGCGCCCCTGGCCGCGTTGATGACCCCGTCGCCCTCGTCCTTGGGCATCATGCGCAGGAACCCTCCGCCGTAGCGGTCGCCAAACTTGTACATTCCCCAGATCACATCCTGTACGCAGCATCCGCTCTCGCCGCGCTGATAGAGGTAGGCCGAGGATTCTTCGAATTCCTGCACCATCCAGCCGCCCATCTCCATCGCCTCCCGCACCCTCCGTTCCCAATAGGTGGCGCCCAGGAATTTGCCGATATAGACATCGGCCCCGCCCAGGCTCTCGCCCTTCTTAATCACGAACCGCTCGCGGTGGGAGAGCAGGAAGTCGGGCAAGCGAACGACTTCGCCCTCGTATTCGGTTTTGCCCGGCTTCAATTCCCGGCTCCAGGGAATGCAGTTGCGAATCAGGTCCCGTTCCCGAGCGCTGAAGATCCGCGAATCCTGGTTTTGGGAGAGCAGGGCCAGGTTGCGCTTGTCGCCCAACAGGTCGGTGACGGCATTGTTGTAGACGCTGACCTTGCCGTTTCGCATCAGGCGCGTGATCACCCGCGGCGGCTCATCGGCGTTGTAGACCAAGATGGCATGCACCTGTTGATCTCCGCAAAATAGCCGGCCGTCCCGCTCGTGGAAACCATCCTCATACAGCCGAATTTCCACCTCGCCTTCCAGCCCGATATCCATTTCCCGCAAAACCGAGGCGTACAGCTTCTTAAAGAAGGAACGCGTGTCCTCATCCTCCAGACCGGGGGTGATTACGGCGATATCCAGCCTGCCCTCCTTGCCCAAGCCGCGCTTCAGGGTGTCTTCCACCATGTGGGTGAACAGCGTTGCGATGGGGTTGATGGAAACGAATTCGATCCCCGCCTCTTCCTGAAAGTGTTGGAGCAATTTCGTTTGCCTCAACGCCCTCTCGTAGTAGGGGATATGCCAGCCGCCCAGCAGGGAGGACATGTTGATTTCAAGGCAGCGAAACCCCTTGGCGTTGCAGATCATATCGGTGCGCACCATGGCCGAGGGAATCGTATCGGGACCCAGCAGGTAAAGGCTGGTGACCATGGGGCTATGCAGTTGGTAATAGTCGCAAATTCGCACGGGGTCGTTTTCGAAAATCCGCTCAAAAATGCTGAACCCCAAGTCGGGCAACTCCATGGTGGCCCGTTTGAGATCCGCCAGCGTGGCCCCGCCCACGAAGGTGGGCCAGGCCTGAATGGGGTAATCGTAGCCGGTCATAAAGGCCGGCACCTCTACCTCGGAAAGCTCGCCCCGATCAAAATAAACCGGGTTCTTTCGGATAAACTCCAACAGTTCGGCCGCTGTCCGGGATAGATGCAGATGATTGGTTTTCACCGCCTCGGATATTTCCATACAGGCAACTCGTTGTCCGTTTCGTTTATTGCATCATTTCAGACTTTCGAAAAGAGAATGAATTTCCTCAATATTACGCACTAGAATGATGACAATGCACATATTATAAAATAGATTTTAAAAATACCATGTTATCTTTGTCATTAAGTTTAGATGAGGTAAAGCCATGAAGTGCATCTTCGCGATCTTGTTGTGGATCGGCGTTTCCGGGGCGGCGGCTCAGGAGGCCGAGGCACGGGTTTCCGATCAGCTACGAGTCTGGGTGGAGCGCCTGGCGCAAGGGCCGCGCGTCCCGGCCGACCCGGACAGCCTTCACCGGGCCGCCGCCTGGATCGCGCAAACCTGGGAGGACATGGGTCTGCCCGTGACGCGTCAGCCCGTGGCCACGGAGCAAGGCGTTTTCCACAATGTGCTGACCCATGTCGGGCCGGCCGAGGGCGCGCGGATCGTGGTGGGCGCCCATTACGATACCGTGGCGGGAAGCCCCGGCGCCGATGACAACGCGAGCGGCGTCGCCCTGGTGATAATGCTCGCCAAGCGATTGGGCTCGCTGAAGGAGAGCCTAGCCCGCCGCGTGGACCTGGCCGCCTTTGTCTTGGAGGAGAACCCCTATACCCGGACCGACCAAATGGGGAGCATCGTATACGCCAAGTCCTTGGCGGAAGCCGGGGTTCCGGTCCACGGCATGATCAGCCTGGAGATGGTGGGCTTTTTTCGCGACAGGCCCTACAGCCAAAGCTTTCCCAGCGCCCAAATGTTCGATCTTTACGGAACCAAGGCCAACTTTCTCGTCGTCATGGGCCGCCTCGGATTGGAAAACGAAATGGCCGAACGCCTGGCGGATTCCCTGAAGCAGGCCATGGAGATTCCCGTCTTTCCCTTTCTGCTGCCCGCGGGAACCCCGGATCTCTACCGCTCCGATCACCTGGCCTTTTGGAAATACCAAATGCCCGCGGTCATGATTTCCGACACGGGCTCCTATCGCAACCCTCACTATCACGGCGCCAAGGACAAACCCGAGACCCTGGATTATGAAAGAATGGCCAAGCTGGCGGTGGCGCTGACCGATTTCCTGCAAGCCGCCCCGCCCGAACCCTAAGGAATCTGAAACCCTGCTGGATCGCCGACTTGTAGTCGGCTTTTGGGAGCAGTGAGATTTGCCGAGTGCAACTCGGCGATCCCGGGCTGGGCGCTGCCACGTGACCCGCTAGGGGAAGAGGGGGAAGTCCTTGGGGTTGAATTGGTTGAAGCCCTCCAGGAGAAGGAAGGCGGTGGCGCTCGGCCGGAAGGGGAGGGGTAGGGCGAACAAATCGAAGGTCGCGTAACCGGATTGTCCCAGGGGGAACATGCTCTGAATCCGGACGGGTCCGTTCGCGTCGATCTCCACCGCGTGCGCGTAGGTGGACCTGCTGCTGTACGGCGTTCTGCAGGTGTTGCAGATGGGAATCGCGGAAACAAAGGGATGGGTGTAGAGGGTTTCGCCCCGCGCCTCCGTTCCCCAAGGCTGATCTCCCAGGGCGGCCAGGCTGTCGCTCAGGGCTTGAACCACAATCGCCTCGAAGGTTTGGGGCGCGTTCCCATCGCTGTTGGTGAACCAGTCATAGGCGTGTTCAAGCGTGGAAGCGTCGGCGATGCCGTGGTATAGGGTGTTGAGCAGCGAGACGTTCCCGGCCAGGTTCAGGTCGATTTCCTCGAAGGTGAGCTGCAGCGTGCGGCGAAGCCAGGCGTCCATCAGCACCCAACCATCGGCGCGGTCGGTTCC